>NZ_JBHXQZ010000095.1:0-30364 GCF_042717095.1 Streptomyces sp. NPDC058632
CCCGCAAACCCGGCCGGGGGGGGGGCCCCCCCCTGCGGGGGGGGGCCCACCCCGGCGGCGTCTGTCCGGCGGTCGTTCTGCGCGTCAGGAACGCGGCCTGGGGCCCCGGACGGCCCCGGACACGCCGGAGGGCCCGCAGCGGTCGTGCTGCGGGCCCTCCGGCGTGTCTGTGCCGGTCCGCGGCCTGTGTGCCCGTGCCGGCGCCGGCTCAGATCCCGTCGCGGCGCAGCGAGGGCTTGAGCTCCTTGAACCGGCCGAGGAGGCCGTTGACGAACGAGGGCGACTCGTCCGTGGAGAACTCCTTCGCCAGCTGCACCATCTCGTCGAGCACGACGGCGTCCGGGGTCTCGTCGACCCAGACCAGCTCGTAGGCGCCGAGACGCAGGATGTTGCGGTCGACGACCGGCATGCGGTCCAGGGTCCAGCCGACCGAGTACTGGGCGATCAGCTCGTCGATGCGCCTCGCGTGCTGCGCGTACCCCTCGACCAGCTGCATCGTGTACTCGCTCACCGGCGGCTGCCGGGTGTCGGACCGGGAGTGCCGGATCCAGTCCGCGAGGACCGTCAGGACGTCGGCGCCGCGCTGGTCGCCCTCGAAGAGGATCTGGAAGGCGCGCTTGCGGGCCGTGTTGCGGGCAGCCACGGTTAGCTGTTCACCCGGCCGAGGTAGTCGCTCGTGCGGGTGTCGACCTTGATCTTCTCACCGGTGGTGATGAAGAGCGGAACCTGGATCTGGTGCCCGGTCTCCAGCGTGGCCGGCTTGGTGCCGCCGGTGGAGCGGTCGCCCTGGACGCCCGGCTCGGTCTCGGCGATGGTCAGCTCGACGGCGGCCGGAAGCTCGACGAAGAGCACCTCGCCCTCGTGCTGCGCGACGGTGGCCGTGAAACCCTCGATGAGGAAGTTGGCGGCGTCGCCGACGGCCTTGCGGTCGACGTGCAGCTGGTCGTAGGTCTCCATGTCCATGAAGACGAAGTAGTCGCCGTCCATGTAGGAGAACTGCATGTCCCGCTTGTCGACGGTGGCCGTTTCGACCTTCACACCGGCGTTGAAGGTCTTGTCGACGGTCTTGCCGGAGAGCACGTTCTTGAGCTTGGTGCGCACGAAAGCCGGGCCCTTGCCGGGCTTGACGTGCTGAAACTCGACGACGGACCAGAGCTGGCCACCGTCGAGCTTGAGCACCATGCCGTTCTTGAGGTCGTTCGTGGAAGCCACGTTGCGGAATCTCCTGGACTGACGTGAGACGACTCGGGGCCGGCACTCCGCACGGAGCTAGAGGGCCAGCAGTTCCTTGGTCGTGATGGTGAGTAGCTCGGGTCCGCCGTCCGCCTCGGGGCGTACGACGAGCGTGTCATCGATCCGGACACCGCCCCGGCCCGGGAGGTGGACCCCCGGTTCGACGGTGACCGGCACGCAAGCGTCCAGTTTACCCATGGCCCCGGGGGTCAGTTGAGGGTCCTCGTCGATTTCGAGTCCGACCCCGTGTCCGGTGAGTGCCGGAAGGGCCGCGGCGTACCCCGCGCTGTCCAGTACCTGGCGGGCCGCGCGGTCCACGTCACGGCAGGCGGCGCCGGGTACGAGGGCCTCCCGGCCGGCCCGCTGAGCGGTGAAGACGAGGTCGTACAGCTCGATCTGCCAGTCCGCGGGAGCGGTGCCGATGACGAACGTACGGCCGATCTCACAGCGGTACCCGCGGTAGGTGGCGCCGAGACAGACGGAGAGGAAGTCGCCCTCCTCCACCCGCCGGTCGGTGGGCCGGTGACCGGGCCGCCCGGCGTTCGGGCCGGTGGCGACGGAGGTGGCGAAGGCGGGACCGTCGGCGCCGTGGTCGACCAGGCGGCGTTCCAGTTCCAGTGCGAGATGGCGTTCGGTGCGGCCGACGAGGATGGACTCCAGCAGCTCCCCGAGGGCCTGGTCGGCGATCTCCGCGCCGATGCGCAGACAGGAGATCTCCTCCTCGTCCTTGACCACCCGGAGCTGTTCGACGGCGCTGCCCACGCCTGCCAGGCGCAGTCCGGGGGCGGCCGCGCCCAGGGCGCGGTGCCGGGCCACGGTGAGGTGGTGCTCCTCGACGGCGAGGGAGTCGGCGCCCCCGGTGGCGGCGAGCCCGGCGGCCGCGACGGCGGGATCACCACCGGCGCCGGGCACGACGTGCACCCGCAGCGCCTTGTCGGGCCGGGTCTGCGGGGAACGGTCGTCGGGCGGCCCGGCGCACAGCAGGAGATCCTCGGCGGGGCCCAGCAGCAGCGCGGCGCCTTCGGGTGCGGCACCCGCGAGATAACGCACATTGGCGGGCCGGGTGACCAGCGCCGCCGCGCTGCCTCCCGCGTTGCAGCATTCCCTCAGCCGCCTCCGGCGGAACGCGTACACCTCAGACATGCCACGAGCCTATGAGCGGTGGCCGGAAACCGCCGGTCGAGAGGTCCGAGCGGGCGGCGGTGTGCGGTGCCGCGCGGCCGCGTCGCGGGCACCTCCGGGGCGGTCCGTCAGCCCTGCGTGCGGTACCGGCGCTTGTGGCCCGCCGGGGCTCCGCCGGGGCCGTGTCCGGCGAAAGCGACCGGCCTGCCGGCCGGTCGCACGGCTACGGCTGCCCGGTGCGGAGCGGCGGTGCGGCACGACCGTCGTGCCGGGGGCGGTCGCCACCGGTGGCTCACCAGGACGGCGGGCTGGCGATGGACCTGGCGAGGACGTCGTCCAGGACGGCGGCCGTTTCCGGTATGCCGAGCTGGGAGTTGTCGATGATCGGGAGGCCCGAGCCGTACCAGCCGGCCATGCGGCCGTGGATGCGGGCGACCTCCTCGTCGCCGAGGCGGCGGTTGCCGGACCGCTCGGCGTTGCGTTCCAGGACGATGTCCAGACCGGGCAGCAGCACGACCGGCAGCAGGCCCGGCCCCACGTGCCGTTTCCAGCCACCGAGGCCGACGACCGGGCGGTCGGGGAAGACTGCGTCGTCGAGGACGCAGGAGATCCCGTTGGCGAGGAAGTTGCGCGCGGCGAAGCCGCAGGTGCGGCGCGCCAGGCGGTACTGCGCCTCCGAGTGGTCGTTCCACCCGGTCTGCGGGTCGGCGAAGCCGGACCGCACCCACTCGCGTACGTCGTCCAGGCTGATGTGTGCGGTCGGCACCCGGCGGTGGTCCGCCCAGTACTTGGCGACGCTGGTCTTCCCGGCGCCCGCGGGACCTATGAGCAGGACCGCGAGGGTCGTGCCGGCCGGGTCGGGGGCCGCGGGGGCCTGCGGGACGCTGGGCATGGCGACGGGGCCGCCCGGCGGCAGCGACACATGCCCGGTGGTGTCCGGCGGCGGATGCGGGGCGCCCGTGGGCCGCGGCGTCGGTCCGGGCGGGGGCGCGGGGCAGCCGGGGGCCGGCGGCGGCGCGGGCACCGGGGCGGCCCCCTGGGGCGGTCCCGGGTGGTGTGCGGCCGGCGACCAGCCGTCGGCCGGTCCGTGCCCCGGTCGGTGGGGCGGCGGCAGCGGAGAACCCCCTGCGTGCTGCATCCGGTGCCACTCCGTCTCGGTCTGCTGGGCTCGGTTCACTCGCCGCAGGCGACAAGCGCTGATGGCGGGGGTTGGACCCCCGCGTTCCTCGACAGCCTAGAGCGTCGGAGCGGCTGTTCGAACGAGTACCGCCCCTGCCGTTGTCCGGTGAACGGCCGGGGGCGGCCCTGAGTGCCCTGCCCGTCGGCCGATTCGCCGATTGCCCGGCGGGGCGGGATCCTCGGGTACTACTCCGCCACTTCCCCGTACGCGGCGAGCAGCACCGCCGGGTCCGGGCCCTCCAGCACGGTGGGCTTGGCGAGGCCGTCGAGGACGATGAAGCGCAGCAGGTCGCCGCGGGACTTCTTGTCGACCCTCATGTTCTCCAGCAGCCTGGGCCACTGGTCGTGGCGGTAACGCAGGGGCAGCCCCACCGATTCGAGGACGGCCCGGTGCCGGTCGGCGGTGGCGTCGTCCAGCCGGCCGGCGAGCCGGCCGAGCTCGGCGGCGAAGTGCATGCCCACCGACACCGCCGCGCCGTGGCGCCACTTGTAGCGCTCGTTCTTCTCGATGGCGTGGCCGAGCGTGTGGCCGTAGTTGAGGATCTCCCGCCGGCCCGCCTCCTTCAGATCGCAGGAGACGACGTCGGCCTTGACCCGGATCGAGCGCTCGATGAGCTCGGCGGTGTGCGGGCCCGCCGGGGTGCGTGCGGCCTGCGGGTCGGCCTCGATGAGATCGAGGATGACCGGGTCGGCGATGAAGCCGGCCTTGATGACCTCCGCCAGCCCGGAAACGTAGTCGTTGGTCTGGAGGGAGTCCAGGGCGGCGAGGTCGCACAGGACCCCGGCGGGCGGGTGGAAGGCGCCCACCAGGTTCTTGCCCTCGGCGGTGTTGATGCCGGTCTTGCCCCCGACGGCCGCGTCGACCATGGCCAGCACGGTGGTCGGCACCGCGATCCAGCGCACCCCGCGCAGCCAGGTGGCGGCCACGAACCCGGCCAGGTCGGTGCTGGCGCCGCCGCCCACGCCGATGATGACGTCGGTGCGGGTGAACCCGGACTGGCCGAGCGCCTTCCAGCAGTAGGCGGCGACCTCGGCGGTCTTGGCCTCCTCCGCGTTGGGCACCTGGATGGCGACGGCCTCGTAGCCCTGCTCGGCGAGATCGGCGCGGAGTGCCTCGCCGGTCTCGGCCAGCGCCTCCGGGTGGACGACCGCGACCCGCTTGGCGGCGGTCCCGATCAGCCCGCCGAGCTCGCCCAGGAGCTGCCGGCCCACCAGGACCTCGTACGGGTCGGTGCCCGCGGTGCCGCCGACCTGAATCCGCGTCACTGCCTCGCTGCTCATGCCTGCTTCAACTCCAGTGCGTCCAGGGTGGAGGCGGTGACCTCTTCGGGCGTACGGCCGTCCGTGGCCACGACGGCCGTGGCCGCCTCCTCGTACAGATGGCGCCGGGCCTCCATCAGCTCGCGCCACTGCTTGCGCGGGTTGACGGCGAGCAGCGGCCGGGCGGCGTTGAGGCCGGTGCGCTTGACCGCCTCCTCGACGTCCATCGACAGGTAGACGACCCGCTGCCCGCCGAGCAGCGCGCGCGTCTGTGCGTCGAGGACGGCACCGCCGCCCAGGGCGAGGACACCCTCGTGCTCGGCGAGGGCGGTGCGCACCGCCTGCTTCTCGATCGCGCGGAAGGCGGGCTCGCCCTCGTCCACGAAGATCTCGGCGATGCTGCGGCCCTCGGCGGCGACGATGTCGTCGTCGGTGTCCCGGTAGCCGACGCCCAGCCGCTCGGCAAGCAGCTGTCCGACGGTGGACTTGCCGACGCCCATCGGGCCGACCAGCACGATCAGCGGGGTCACCGGATGGCCAGGTTCTCGAGGTAGGACGTCACATTGCGGCGGGTCTCGGCCACACTGTCGCCGCCGAACTTCTCCGCGACCGCGTCCGCGAGGACCAGGGCGACCATGGCCTCGGCGACGATGCCGGCCGCCGGTACGGCGCACACGTCGGAGCGCTGGTGGTGGGCGGCGGTCTCCTCGCCGGTGACGACGTCCACGGTCCTCAGCGCTCGCGGCACGGTCGCGATCGGCTTCATCGCGGCCCGCACCCGCAGCAGTTCACCGGTGGTCAGGCCGCCCTCCGTGCCGCCGGAGCGGCCCGAGGAACGCCTGATGCCGTCGTCGGTGGCGACGATCTCGTCGTGCGCCTGGGAGCCGGGCACCCGCGCCAGACCGAAGCCGTCGCCGACCTCCACGCCCTTGATCGCCTGGATGCCCATCAGGGCGCCGGCCAGCCGGGAGTCGAGACGCCGGTCCCAGTGCACGTGCGAGCCGAGTCCCACCGGGACGCCGTACGCCAGCACCTCGACCACGCCGCCGAGGGTGTCGCCGTCCTTGTGGGCCTGGTCGATCTCCGCGACCATCGCCTTCGACGCGTCGGCGTCCAGGCAGCGCACCGGGTCCTCGTCCAGCCGCTCCACGTCGGCCGGGGTCGGGTACACGCCGTAGGGGGCCTGGGCTGCCGCGAGCTCCACGACGTGGGAGACGACCTCGATGCCGGCCGTCTCCTTCAGGTACGAGCGGGCCACGGCGCCCAGCGCCACCCGGGCCGCGGTCTCCCGCGCGGAGGCCCGTTCCAGCACCGGGCGGGCCTCGTCGAAGCCGTACTTCTGCATGCCGGCGAGGTCGGCGTGGCCGGGGCGGGGGCGGGTCAGCGGGGCGTTGCGGGCGAGGCCGGCCAGCACCTCGGGGTCGACCGGGTCGGCCGCCATGACCTGTTCCCACTTCGGCCACTCGGTGTTGCCCACCATGACCGCGACCGGGGAGCCGAGGGTGAGGCCGTGCCGGACGCCGCCGAGGAAGGTGACCTCGTCCCGCTCGAACTTCATCCGGGCACCGCGTCCGTAGCCCAGCCGCCGCCTCGCGAGATGGTCCGCCACCATGTCCGTGGTGATCGGCACGCCGGCGGGAAGACCCTCCAGCGTCGCGACGAGTGCGGGACCGTGGGACTCCCCCGCGGTCAGCCAGCGCAACCTGCTCAACGGTGCTCCTCCATGCTCGCGCCCGGTACTGCCCTGCGCACGCGTCGTCGCGTACGGCTACGGCGCGACGGGGTGCGCGGCCCCGGCCCGCCACGTCCGATCCTCCCACGTCCGGGCGGCGTGTCCGGTCGCCGGTCCATCAGGCGGACGGGCGGCCAGGGGGCTGGAGGACCGCCGGGGCGTCAGGCCCGGCCGTCGCCCGGGCGCTGCTGCCCGGGTGCGTAGGCCCCGAGGAAGTCGGCGCCGCTCCGCCCCGCCGCGACCTGCGCGGTGGCGTGCGGTGCGGACTGGGCGGACCGGGCGGACTGCGGCGCGTACTGGCCCAGGTGGTCGGCTCCGCTGCCCTGTCCGTACGGGGCCGCCACGTGGACCGGCCGGCCGGCGCGGGTGGCACGCCGGTGGGCGATCCGGCGCTTGGCCTTGACGGCCCAGGACGCGACGACGGCGAGAACGACCAGGGCGAGCACCGTGATCTGCACCCAGTCGGGCAGAAAGCCCAGTACGGACTCGAAGATCTGAGCCTTCCAGGATGCCAGTGGCGTGCCTGCGGACATGAACCCGTATCCCTCCCCCGGTTCCGCCCCCTGCGGAACCGGACGGGATCCTATCGGGCCGCGAGCGCCCGCTCTCCCGCTTTTCGCATGGCGTCCAACGGGGCCGGGGAGCGCCCCGTCATCTGCTCGACCTGGAGCACCGCCTGGTGCACCAGCAGGTCGAGCCCGCCGACCACCGCGCCGCCGTACGCCGACCAGCGGGCCGCCAGAACGGTCGGCCAGGGATCATAGAGGACGTCGAAGAGGGCCGCCGGGCGTTCGGGAACGGCTCGGGCGAGGGTGTCGGTGACGCCCGCCGGGGTCGTGGTGACCACCAGCGGTGCGTGCAGGGCCCGCTCGGCGTCGTCCCAGTCGGCGATGCGCACCGCCACGTCAAGCCGTTCGGCCCACTGCCGCATCTCGGCGCCACGCGCGGCGCTGCGCACGTGGACGACGACCTCGCCGGCGCAGATCCGGGAGAGCGCGGCGAGCGCGGACGACGCGGTGGCGCCGGCGCCGAGGATCGCGGCGTTGTCCACCTTCTCGATGCCGTGCTCGCGCAGGGCGGCGACCATGCCGGCGACGTCGGTGTTGTCGCCGGTCCGTCGGCCGTCCTCGGTGAAAACGACGGTGTTGACCGCGTCGACCGAGGCCGCGGTCTCGCTGATCCCGTCCAGCAGCGGAATCACGGCCCGCTTCAGCGGCATGGTCAGCGACAGCCCGGCCCAGTCGTCCCCGAGCGTCTCGAAGAAGCCCGGCAGGGCCTGCTCGTCGACGTCGAAGCGGTCGTACGTCCAGCCCTCCAGCCCCAGCTCCGCGTAGGCGGCACGGTGCAGCACCGGGGAGAGGGAGTGGGCGATCGGGGAGCCGAGGACGGCAGCCCGTCGCGCCCCGGCCCTAGCTGGCATTGAACTTGTCCTTCAGCTTCAGGAAATCGTCGTGTGTCCTGGCGAACTCTGTCTTGTTCACGCCGTCGGTGGCCACGAAGTAGATCCAGCCGTCCTTCGTGGGATTCAACGCCGCTTGGAGGGCGTCTTCGCCGGGGTTGCCGATGGGTCCGGGTGGCAGGCCCTTGTTGGTGTAGGTGTTGTACGGGTCCTTGTTGCTGTTGATCTCGGACTCGCTGATGTCGATGTTGCTCTCGCCCTTCAGGTAGTTGAAGGTCGAGTCGAACTGGAGGAGCTGGTTGGTCTCGGTGTTGGTGGGCTTGAGGCGGTTGTAGACGACCTCGGACATCTTGCGGAAGTCGTCGTGGGTCTTGCCCTCGGCCTGCACCAGGCTCGCGACCGTGACCAGTTCCCACGGCCCTCCCAGACCGAGGCTCTCGGCCTTCTCCTCGAACTGCAGTTCCTCGTACTTGTCGGCGGCCCGGCCCACCATCTCCTTCAGCACGTCCGCGGGCTTCGCGCCCTTGCCCACCGCGTAGCTGGACGGGTAGAGGAAGCCCTCCAGCGGATCCTTGACGTCCTCGCCGTTCACCGCCCAGTCGGGCAGGCCGAGCTTCTGCCAGTCCTTCTCGGCGACCTTCGCGGTGGTCCCGTCCTCGACCTCGAGGCGTGTGTCGATGAGCTCGTAGATCTTGGCGTTGCGCCAGCCCTCGGCGATGATCAGGTTGCTGCGGCTCTTCGGGCTGAGCATCAGCTCGACCGCGCTCGCGGCCGACATCTGCAGCTGGAGCGTGTAGACGCCGTCCTGGATCGTCTTGCCCTGCGGGTTGCTCGCCTGGGCCGCGACGAAGGCGTCGACGCTCTTGACCACGCCTTCCTTCTTGAGCACCTGGCCGATGGCGTACCCGCCCGCCCCCTTGGGGATCGTGACGGTCACCCGCTCGCCGTTGCCCTCACCCGCGAAGTCCGGGGTACTGCCGAAACGATCCTTGACGAACTGCCAGCCGACGTAGGTCACACCGGCCACACCGCCGCCGAGGACCACCACCACCACGAGGCAGGCGAACCCACTGCGCCGCTTCTTGTCCTTGGTGCCCTTGCCGCCCCTGGCACCTTTGCCCCGGCGGTCGCCGCGACCGCCCGGCTCGTCGGCCTCGTCCTCGTCGTCGCCCGAGAAGAAGGCGTGTTCACCCTGGTCCGGTCCCGGATCCCAGTCGGTCCGCGGCTCCGGTTCCTCGTCCTGCTCCGGCCGCCGTTCGGGCTCGGCGCTGCGCCGGGCGGGCGGCTCGGGCGGCGGGTACGCCTCGGAGGTCGCGTAGTAGTCGGACTGCTGAGCGCCGTACGCCCCGCCCTGCTGCCCGTACGGGTCCGTGGGGTCGGCCGCCGCGTACGGGTCCTGCGGGTGGGCGTGGCCGCCGGTCTGCCAGCCGCCCGTGTCGTACTGCTGCTGGTCCGGGTGCTGCTGGCCCGGGTGCTGCTGGTCCGGGTGCTGCGCATGCTGGGGGGCGTACTGCTGACCGTAGCGCTGCTCGCCGTACTGCTGCTGGTCGTACTGCTGGTGACCCTGCTGCTGGTCGTACTGCGCGTGCTGCTGCCCGTACCCGCCCTGCTGCTCGGCGGTGCCCCAGTCGCCGTACTGCTGCTGCGGCTGCTGCGGGTAGTGCTGCGCCTGGCCGTCGTAAGAGGGCTGCTGACCTTGCGGAGTCTGCTGCCCTGCCCATCCGCCGTCCCCGTACAACGGGTCGTCCGGATGCCACGGTTCGGAGCCTCGGCCCCGGCCATACTCAGTCATCGATCCCCTAGAGCCGCGAAGCGGCGGTCACGCGGCTGTGGGGGTTGCCGGCGTCCGTTCCGCCTCTCTTTCGCGACGGCTGTTCGAACACCACCGCATCGCGCGGAACGTTACCGTACCGCGATCAGCTCACCACTTCGACGCCCTCACCGGGTGCACTGCCTGACACCCGTTCGGATTCGAGGGCCTGCTGGAGGATGATCACAGCGGCGACCTGGTCGATGACGGAGCGTCCCTTCCTGGACTTCACGCCGGAGGCCCGCAGCCCCTGGCTCGCCGTCACCGTCGTCATGCGCTCGTCGACGAGGCGCACGGACACCGGGGCGATCCCGCGGGCCAGTTCCTGCGCGAAGCCGCGGACCTTGACCGCGGCGGGGCCCTCGCCCCCCTTGAGGGAGCGAGGGAGGCCGACGACGACCTCGATCGGCTCGTACTCCTCGACGAGCCGGCGAAGGCGCCGGTGAGCCGCCGGGACGTCCCGGCCGGGGACGGTCTCCACCGGGGTGGCGAGGATCCCGTCGGGGTCGCACGAGGCGACCCCGATCCGGGCGTCCCCGACGTCGATCGCGAGCCGGCGGCCGCGGCGCATCGCCCGGCCGCCCGACGGATCGTTCGGCGTGCCGCTCACTTGGCCGTGTCCGCCACGAGCCGCTCGACGGCGTCGACGGCGTCGCCGATGGCGGCTGCGTTCTGGCCGCCGCCCTGGGCGACGTCCGGCTTGCCGCCACCGCCGCCGCCGAGCGTCTTGGCGGCCGTGCGAACCAGGTCACCGGCCTTGAGACCGCGCTCGCGGGCGGCCTCGTTGGTGGCGATGACCGTGAGCGGCTTGCCATTGACCGTGGTGAACAGGGCGACGACGACGGCCCGGCCGCCCTGGATCCGGCCGCGCACGTCGAGGACCAGCTTGCGCAGGTCGTCGGCGGTGGTGCCGTCCGGGACCCGACCGGTCACCAGGGCGACGCCGTGGACGTCCTTGGCCGACTCGGCGAGGCCTCCGGCGGCCTGGAGCACCTTCTCGGCGCGGAACTTCTCGATCTCCTTCTCGGCGTCCTTGAGCTTGCCGAGCATGGCGGAGACCTTCTCCGGGAGCTCTTCCGGGCGGCCCTTGATCAGCTCCTGGAGCTGGGCGACGACCGTGTGCTCGCGGGCGAGGAAATTGTAGGCGTCCACGCCGACCAGGGCCTCGATGCGGCGCACACCGGAGCCGATGGAGGACTCGCCGAGCAGCTTGACCAGGCCGAGCTGGGCGGTGTTGTGCACGTGGGTGCCGCCGCACAGCTCCTTGGAGAAGTCGCCGATGGTCACCACGCGCACGCGCTCGCCGTACTTCTCGCCGAACTCGGCGATGGCACCCTGCTTCCTGGCCTCGTCGATGCCCATGACGTCGGCACGCACGTCCAGATCGCGGGCGAGCACCTCGTTGATCTTCTGCTCGACGTCGGTCATCACGGCCGTCGGAACGGCGGACGGCGAACCGAAGTCGAAGCGGAAGCGGCCGGGCTGGTTCTCGGAACCGGCCTGGGCGGCCGTCGGGCCGAGGGCGTCGCGCAGGGCCTGGTGGGTGAGGTGGGTGGCCGAGTGGGCGCGGGCGATGGCCGTGCGGCGGCGCTCGTCGATGGAGGCGTGGGCCTTGGCGCCGAGGGTGACCTCGCCGACCTGGACGACGCCCTTGTGCACGTAGACGCCCGGAACCGGCTTCTGGCAGTCACGGATCTCGATGACGGCACCGGAGTCGGCCCTGATCCGCCCGGTGTCGCCGATCTGGCCGCCGCCCTCGGCGTAGAACGGGGTGCGGTCGAGGACGATCTCCACCTCGTCGCCCTCGGCGGCGGCCGGTGAGGAGACGCCGTCGACCAGGATGCCCACGACGGTGGACTCGCCCTCGGTGGCGGTGTAGCCGGTGAAGTCGGTGGCACCGGCCCGGTCGGCGATCTCGCGGTAGGCCCCGAGGTCGGCGTGGCCGGTCTTCTTGGTCCGCGCGTCGGCCTTGGCCCGCTCCCGCTGCTCCTTCATGAGCCGGCGGAAGCCGTCCTCGTCCACGGACAGCCCCTGCTCGGCGGCCATCTCCAGGGTGAGGTCGATCGGGAAACCCCAGGTGTCGTGCAAGAGGAAGGCCCGGTCGCCGGAGAGGACCGTGCCACCGGACCGCTTGGTCTCGGTGACGGCGGTGTCGAGGATGTTGGTGCCGGCCTTCAGCGTCTTGAGGAAGGCGTTCTCCTCGGCGACGGCGACCTTCTCGATCCGCTCGCGGTCGGTGATCAGCTCGGGGTACTGCTGCCCCATCATGCCGATGACGACGTCGACCAGGTCCTTGACGACCGGGCCGGTGGCGCCGAGCAGGCGCATGTTGCGGATGGCGCGGCGCATGATGCGGCGCAGCACGTAGCCGCGGCCCTCGTTGCCCGGGGTGACGCCGTCGCCGATGAGCATGACCGAGGTGCGCATGTGGTCGGTGACCACGCGCAGCGAGACGTCCGAGTCCTGGGCGTCGCCGTAGCGGACGCCGGTCAGGGCGGTGGCCCTGTCGATGACGGCCATGGAGGTGTCGATCTCGTACAGGTTCTGCACACCCTGCAGAACCATGGCGAGCCGCTCCAGGCCGAGACCCGTGTCGATGTTCTGGCTCGGCAGGTCGCCAAGGATCGGGTAGTCCTTGCCCGGCCCCTCGCCCCGCTCGTACTGCATGAAGACGAGGTTCCAGATCTCCACGTACCGCTCGTCGTTGACGGCGGGGCCGCCCTCGGCGCCGAACTCGGGGCCGCGGTCGTAGTTGATCTCGGAGCAGGGGCCGCAGGGGCCGGGGACGCCCATGTCCCAGTAGTTGTCCTTCTTGCCCAGGCGCTGGATGCGCTCCTCGGGCACGCCGACGACGTCGCGCCAGATGCGCTCGGCCTCGTCGTCGTCCTTGTAGACGGTGATCCACAGGCGCTCGGGGTCGAGGCCGTAGCCGCCGTTGTCCTGGGAGCCGGTGAGCAGCTCCCAGGCGAGCTTGATGGCGCCTTCCTTGAAGTAGTCGCCGAAGGAGAAGTTGCCGCACATCTGGAAGAACGTGCCGTGCCGGGTGGTCTTGCCGACCTCTTCGATGTCCGGTGTGCGGACGCACTTCTGGACGCTGGTGGCGCGCGCGAAGGGCGGCTTGACCTCGCCCAGGAAGTAGGGCTTGAAGGGCACCATGCCGGCCGGGACGAGGAGCAGAGTCGGGTCGTCCGCGATGAGCGACGCCGAAGGGACGACG
Organism: Streptomyces sp. NPDC058632; assembly: GCF_042717095.1. NCBI lineage: Bacteria > Bacillati > Actinomycetota > Actinomycetes > Kitasatosporales > Streptomycetaceae > Streptomyces > Streptomyces sp. NPDC058632. The sequence continues at coordinate 12,953 of NZ_JBHXQZ010000095.1, forward strand.
GTGTGCCCGCGCTCCTCGAAGAAGCTCAGCCAGCGGCGGCGGATCTCGGCCGACTCCATCAGTGGTCCTCATTCCGGTTGTACGGGTTCGTCAGGTACGCCGAGTTCTCGGCGTACCGCGTGTTGTTCTTCGGGCTGCTTCGGTTCTCGATGGCGGCGTACCGGCCGGACGCCGGGAGTCCCCGGTCGACGGGGGCGTCGAGGCCGAGGGCGTCGCCCAGTTCGGCCTCGCGCCGGGCCATGTTGTCGCGGACGTCGAAGGCGAAGTCCACCGCCCGGTCCTTGATGCGGCCGCCGACCTCGATCGCCTTGTTCGCCGCGGTCGCGGCGAGGCTCTCGGGCGTCAGCTGCCTCAGTTTCCGGTTGACCTTGGTGGTGGCCCACACACCTGCGGCAACGCCGGTGGTGAACCAGAACGTACGACGGAACATCGCTGGGTCAGTCCTTCTTTCCCCGGGTGCGCCTCGCCCGCCGCGTGCCCGGGACGGTACGGCCCACGATCACGGTGCGGCCCGGCGCCTTCGCGGGCTCGGTCCTGTCGGACGCCGGCCTGGCGGGCACGTCCTCCTTGCGGCCGCTGACGGCCCGGCGCACTCCGTAGCCGAAGGCGGCGACCTTGACCAGCGGGCCACCGAAGGTGGAGGCGACGGTGGTCGACAGGGCGGAGGCGTTGGAAGTGACCTCCTGGACGTCGGAGGCGATCGCGTCGACCCGCTCGATCTGGGTCTGCGCGGAGCGCACCGCGGTGGAGGCGTCGGCCAGCAGCGGGACGGCCTGGTCGGTCACGTCCGCCACGAGCCTGGTGGTCGCCCGGAGCGTCCGGGCCAGCCTCGCCAGCGCGACGGCGAGGAAGGAGACCAGGATCGCCCAGAACACGGCCACCAGGATTCCGGCCACCTCTCCACCGGACACTGTGCGCACCTGCTCCCTGAGAAACGTGCCTGAACATCGAGAAAATCGTGCACCGAGCCTATCGCGCCACCGGCGGGACTCCGTACCGGATTACCGCCCGGCACGGGCGGGGCCGGAGGAAGCGATTGTACGGAATGAACACGATTCAGTACGCTCCGTGCCCATGGGGGGTATCGGGTACGACGGCGCGACGGCGGACGGTGTGCCTCCGTCGTGCGTGGACGGCAACCTTCCGCTGGAACCGGACGCGTTCGTGGGCCGGGCGGCGGAACTGGACGAGCTGTCCCGGGCGCTCGGCGCCTCGCGGCTGGTGACGGTCACCGGGCCGGGCGGGGTCGGCAAGTCGCGGCTGGCCGCCCGGGCCGCCGCGCGGTGCGCGCCGCGGGACGGCGTCTGGCGGGTGGAGCTGGCGGCGCTCGGGGATGCCGAGTTCGTCGACCACGTGGTGGTGGAGGGACTGGGTCTGACGGACCACACCACCCGGCTGCCGCGCGAGACGTTGCTGGATCATCTGGCGGAGCGCCGGCTGCTGCTGGTGCTGGACGGGTTCGAGCACCTGGTGGACGCCTGTGCGGAGCTGGTGGCAGACCTGCTGCGCCGGGCGCCCGGGCTGCAGGTGCTCGCCGTGGGACGCCGGGCACTGTCCGTGGCCGGGGAGCGGCTGGTGCCGCTGACTCCGCTCGCCGAGGACGAGGCGGTCCGGCTGCTGGCGGTGCGCGCGGGGCAGCACGCGGCGAGCGCCGGGGACGAGGAGCAGATGCGGGAGCTGTGCCGGCGTCTCGACGGCATCCCGCTCGCGATCGAGCTGGCCGCCGGGCGGCTGGACGTGCTGTCGCCGGGTCAGGTGCTGGAGCGGCTCGGCGACCGGTTCCGGCTGCTGACCGGCGGCGGCCGGGACGCTCTCCCCCGGCACCGGACGCTGCGGACGGCGATCGGCTGGAGCCACGAGCTGTGCACGCCCGAGGAGCGGTTGCTGTGGGCGCGGCTTTCGGTGTTCACGGGGCACTTCGACCTGGAGGCCGTCGAGTACGTGTGCGGGGGGAACGGGCTGGCCGCCGGGGACGTCCTCGACGTCCTGTCGGCGCTGCTCGCGCAGTCGGTGGTGACCCGCGAGGAGACCCCGGCGGGGGCGCGCTACCGGATGCTGGACACGCTGCGCGCGTACGGCACCGAGTGGCTGGAGGGCGCCGGCGACGCGGAGCGGCTCGCGCGGCGGCACCGGGACTGGTACGTGGGGCTCGCCACCTGGTGCGAACTGGACTGGTTCTCGCCGCGGCAGCGCGAGATCGCCGCGCGCGTCGAGGTGGATCTGCCGAATCTGCGCCGCGCCCTGGAGGTGGGCCTGACGGACCCGGAGGAGGCACATCTGGGGCAGCACCTGGCGGGCTCGCTGTGGTTCTCGTGGGTGGGCTGCGGACGGCTGGCGGAGGGCCGGCACTGGCTGGAGCAGGCGGTGCGGATCGACTCCGGTCATGAGCAGCCCCGGCTCAAGGCCCTGTGGGTGCTCGCTCATGTGACGATCCTCCAGGGCGACACGGTGCCCGCGCTGGCCGCGCTCCAGGAGTGCCGCCGGAAGGCGGAGCGGGCGGCGAACCCCACGGCGCTGGCGTACGCGGAGCACCGCGCCGGCTGCCTGGCGCTGATCACGGACGACGTGTCCCGCGCGGAGACGCTGCTGCGCTCGGCGCTGGAGCGTTACGACGGGATCGGAGAGCTCAACAGCAATGTGCTGATGGCGCGGATCGAACTGGCGATGGCCCGTGCCTTCCAGGAGGATCTGCCGGACGCGGTGCGGATGTGCGAGGACGTCCGCCGGGTGTGCGAGGAGCACGGCGAACGGTGGGCCCGCACCTACGCGCTGTATGTCCTGGCGTACGCCTCCTGGGGGGAGGGCGATCTGGCCGGGGCCCGGAAGCTGCTCACCGAGTGTCTGGACGGCGCCCACGGCTTCAGCGATCTGCTGGGTTCGGTGCTGGCGCTGGAGCTGCTCGCCCTGGTCACGGTGGCGGAGGGCCGGGCGGCCGAGGCGGCGGTGCTCCAGGGGGCGGCGGACCGGATGTGGCCGTCGGTGGGGCTGCGGCTGTTCGGCTCGGCCCATTACAACACCCCGCACGAGCTGTGCGAGGCGCGGGCCCGGGAGCGTCTGGGCGACGAGCGCTACGAGGAGAGCGTCCGGCTGGGGGCGCGGCTCGGCCGGGACGAGGCGGTCCGCCGGGCGCTGCACGGGGCCGCGGCGGCCGCTCCGGCATCGGGCACGGTCGAGCGGCAGGCGGCGGCCGGGGCGCCCACGCAACAGCCCGCCGCCTCGCCCGCCCGTGAGGGCGGGGAGACGGCGGGCTGAGGTGCCGCGTGCCTGCTGGGGTCAGCGGGCGTAGTACTCGACGACGAGCTGCTCGTCGCAGATCACCGGGATCTCCTTGCGGTTCGGCTCACGGTCCAGGCGGAACGCCAGGGACTTGAGGTTCACCTGGAGGTAGCGCGGGATCTCGCCGTCGGGGGCGAAGCCCCCCTCGCGGGCGATCGTGAACAGCGTCTTGTCCTTGCTGCGCTCACGGACCTGCACGACGTCGTCCGGGCGGACACGGAAGGAGGGCTTGTCGACCTTCTTGCCGTTGACCTGGATGTGGCCGTGGGTGACCATCTGGCGGGCCTGGTAGATCGTGCGGGCGATGCCCGAACGCAGGACCAGGGCGTCGAGACGGCGCTCGAGCTCGATGACGAGCGCTTCACCGGTCTTGAGCGAGGTCTTGGCGGCACGCTCGTACGCGCGGACGAGCTGGCGCTCGCTGACGTCGTACTGGGCGCGCAGACGCTGCTTCTCCAGCAGACGGACCTTGTAGTCCGAGTTCTGCTTGCGGCCGCGGCCGTGCTCACCCGGCGGGTAGGGGCGGGCCTCGAAGTACTTGACGGCCTTCGGGGTCAGCGCGATACCCAGGGCACGCGACTTCTTGACCTTGGGGCGGGGCTGATTGGCCACTGTCTCTTTCACCTTCGTGTTGTCGGCTCACCAGGGTTAAGGGAGGTCGCATCCGCAGCCGGGGAAACCCCGCGGGTCCGTGACGGACCTGCCGGGCAGCCGCTCCCCTGATCTGGGCACATACGTGCAGCACGCGAGTGGCCCACCGGCCGCTCCCGGAAAACCGGGTGGTGGTGGGCTGCCCGCGACACCGTTCGACGGTGCGCGACGCTCCTGGATTCCCTGCCCCGGAGGGCGGGTCTCCGGCTGGATGTCCCGCTCTGGTGGTGCCGGTTTCCCTTGCGGGGACCGGACGCGGGACGCAGCTTCGGCAGATTCTACAGGGTGCTCACGGCTGCTTCCGACCGAGGTGCTTCCTGGTCCACTCCACCGCGTCGGCGTACCGCGCCTCGGCGCCGTGCCGGGTGGGTTCGTAGTACGCGCGGTCCTTGAGGGCGTCCGGGGCGTACTGCTGCTGGGCTATGCCCTCGGAGAGGTCGTGCGGGTACACGTACCCCTGGGCGTGGCCCAGCTTGGCCGCGCCCTTGTAGTGCCCGTCGCGCAGGTGGGCCGGCACGGGCCCGGCCAGTCCCTTGCGGACGTCGTCGAGGGCGGCGCCGATCGCGGTGGTGGCCGCGTTGGACTTGGGGGCGAGGGCGAGGGCGATGGTGGCGTGGCTGAGGGTGAGGGCCGCCTCGGGAAAGCCGATCATGGCGACGGCCTGGGCGGCGGCGACGGCGATCTGCAGGGCGTTCGGATCGGCCAGTCCGATGTCCTCGCTGGCGGAGATCATCAGGCGGCGGGCGATGAAGCGGGGGTCCTCGCCAGCCTCGATCATCCGGGCGAGGTAGTGCAGGGCGGCGTCCACGTCGGATCCGCGGATGGACTTGATCAGGGCGCTGGCGACGTCGTAGTGCTGGTCGCCGGAGCGGTCGTACTTCACGGCGGCCCGGTCGACCGTCTCCTCCAGGGTGGCCAGGGAGATCTCCGTCTCGCCCTTGTCCAGTGCGGCCCCCGCGGCGGCCTCCAGGGCGGTCAGGGCGCGGCGGGCGTCCCCGCCGGCGATGCGCACCAGGTGGGAGCCGGTGTCCTCGGGGAGGGTGAGGGCGTCCTTCAGGCCCCGCTCGTCGCCGAGCGCGCGGTGGAGCAGGTCCCGGACGTCGTCGTCGGTGAGGGGTTCGAGGGTGAGCAGGAGCGAGCGGGACAGCAGCGGGGAGATGACCGAGAAGTAGGGGTTCTCGGTGGTCGCGGCGATCAGCGTGACCCAGCGGTTCTCGACCGCGGGGAGCAGGGAGTCCTGCTGTGCCTTGCTGAAGCGGTGGATCTCGTCGAGGAAGAGGACGGTCTCCTTGCCGTATCCGCCCGAGGCGCGGCGGGCGCCGTCGATGACCGCGCGGACCTCCTTGACGCCCGCGGTGATCGCCGACAGTTCGACGAAGCGCCGGTCGGTGGCCCTGGAGACGACGTGGGCCAGGGTCGTCTTGCCGGTGCCGGGTGGTCCCCACAGGAACACCGAGGACGGACCCGCGGGGCCGGAGGCGCCCTCGCCGACCAGCCGGCGCAGGGGTGAGCCGGGCTTCAGCAGATGCTGCTGGCCCACCACCTCGTCGAGGGTGCGCGGGCGCATCCGGACGGCGAGAGGGCTGCCGGTCGGATCCTTCTCCTGGCGTTCTTCGGCTGCGGCGGTGAACAGATCGGGCTCCACACCGAAACCCTAAAGGACCGCACCGACAGCGCGGCTCGCGCGGTCGGTGCGGTCCTCGTGGCCCCGGGGGCCGGTGCGGTTCCTGCGGCCGGTGCGGTCAGCTGGTCCAGAACTCCCACCAGCGGGTCAGGATCAGCATGCCGATGATGCCGATGTGCAGCACGGGCATGACCCAGGTGAACTCGCCGAGGAAGCTCTTCAGCCAGCCGGGGGCGGGCAGGAAACCCTTGCGGATGTTGAACGACGTGACGTACCAGAACATGATGATCGTGGCGACCCAGGCCAGGCAGCACCACAGGCACAGGGCGTTGATCCGGTACAGGGACTGGACCATCAGCCAGGCGCAGAAGACGACGCCGAAGAGGGTGCCCGCGTTGAAGGTGAGCCAGTACCAGCGCGGAAAGCGCGCCCCGGCGAGCAGGCTCACGCCCACGCAGATGACGATGCCGTAGGTCACGAGGCCCAGCATCGGGTTGGGGAAGCCGAAGACGCTCGCCTGGTCGCTCTCCATGATGTTGCCGCAGGAGACCACCGGGTTGAGGCTGCAGCCGGGGACGAAGGTCTCGCCCTTGACCTTGGCCTCGAGCAGTTTGAACTTGTCCAGTGTGATGATCCACGCGGCCAGGACACCGGCGGCGCCGGTGATGACCAGCAGCAGGGCGAACGCACGGCCGGTGCCCTCGCGCGGCGGCCCGGCGGCGGGCCCCGGAGCGGGATCGGGCTCGGTGGAAACGTCCTTCACTGTCGTCTTGCTCATCACGCCGATTCCGTCACTGGAGAGTGTGGACCTGCTTCGGGCAGGGCCATTGTGCCGCACGTGGCTGTGGGTTCACCGTCCACTGGTCACAAGACCGTACGAACAGTCCCCGCAGGCGTACGGTTTCGGCCGCAGTATGTGCCCCGGCCGTACATACACTCCAGCCTAAGTCCCCGATCGAGGGAATCGACGCCCCCAGGCGTTGACGCGACGACGCGCATGACGACGAAGGCACCGGGGCCTGTGGGGCACGCCGGCGCCTTCGTGCGCGTGGGGGAAAGGGCAGGGGTCAGCCGAGCCGGGCCTCCAGCTCGGCCACGATCTCGTTGACGCCGACCGCGGTCTGCTCGCCGGACTCCATGTCCTTGAGCTGGACGACGCCCTCGGCGAGGTCGCGCTCGCCGAGCACCAGGGCGTAGCGCGCGCCCGAGCGGTTGGCCGCCTTCATCGCCGCCTTCAGGCCCTTGCCGCCGTAGGCGAAGTCGGCGGCGACACCGTTCTTGCGCAGTTCGGTGACCTTGGCGAACAGCACCCGGCGGGCCTCCTCGCCGAGCGGGACGGCGAACACGCTGGTGGTGGCCGGGAGTTCGAGCTCGACGCCCTCCGCCTCCAGGGCCAGCACGGTGCGGTCGACGCCGAGCGCCCAGCCGACGGACGGCAGCGCGGGGCCGCCGATCATCTCCGAGAGACCGTCGTAGCGGCCGCCGCCGCCCACCGCGGACTGGGAGCCCAGGCCGTCGTGGACGAACTCGAAGGTGGTGCGCGTGTAGTAGTCCAGCCCCCGCACCAGCCTGGGGTCGTCCTCGTAGGCGACGCCCGCGGCCGTGACCAGCTCGCGGACCTCCTCGTGGTACGCCTTGCAGGCGTCGCACAGGTAGTCGCGCAGCAGCGGGGCGCCGGTCAGCTGCTTCTGCACCGCCTCGCGCTTGTCGTCCAGGACGCGCAGCGGGTTGATCTCCGCGCGGCGCAGGGTGTCCTCGTCCAGGTCGAGACCGCGCAGGAAGTCCTGGAGCGCGGCACGGTAGACGGGACGGCACTCCTTGTCGCCCAGGGAGTTCAGCAGGATGCGGAATTCACTGAGCCCCAGGGAGCGGTACGCCTGGTCGGCCAGGATGATCAGCTCGGCGTCGAGCGCCGGGTCCTCGGCCCCGATCGCCTCCGCTCCGACCTGGGAGAAGTGACGGTAGCGGCCCTTCTGGGGGCGCTCGTAGCGGTAGTACGAGCCGGAGTACCAGAGCTTGACCGGGAGGTTGCCCGCCTTGTGCAGGTTGGCCTCGAGGGCCGCGCGGAGCACGGAGGCCGTGCCCTCGGGCCGCAGGGCGAGGCGGTCGCCGCCCTTGGTCTCGAAGGCGTACATCTCCTTGGTGACGATGTCGGTGGACTCACCGACGCCGCGTGCGAACAGCTCGACGTTCTCGAAGCCGGGCGTCTCGATGTAGCCGTAGCCGGAGCCGCGCAGCGGGGCGGCGATGGCCTCGCGGACGGCGAGGTACTTGGCGCTGTCCGGCGGGATCAGGTCGTAGGTGCCCTTGGGGGCCTTGAAGGTGCTCACGGAAGGTCTTGTCACATTCCTCGTCGGGGAGCGTCGGCGGCGCCGCGTCCTTGGCGGTCCGCCGTCACCTGCCGCAGATACGGGTTGGTGGCGCGCTCCTGGCCGATGGTCGTCTGGGGGCCGTGTCCGGACAGCACCACGGTCGAGTCGTCGAGCGGCAGGCACACGCGGGCCAGCGAGTCGAGCAGGTCGGCCATGTCACCGCCGGGCAGGTCGGTGCGTCCGATGGAGCCGGCGAACAGCAGGTCGCCCGAGAAGAACACCGGCGGGATGTCCGTCGCCTCGGGCAGGCCGAAGGTCACCGACCCCTTGGTATGGCCCGGCGCGTGCGCGACGGTCAGCTCCAGTCCGGCCAGGTCGAGCCTGGTTCCGTCGGCCAGCTCCTTGACGTCGGCCGGTTCCCCGACGCTCAGCTCGCCCATGAGCGGCATGCCGATGGTGCGGCCGATGCCCTTCTCGGGGTCGCTCATCATGTACCGGTCGTCGGGGTGGATCCAGGCCGGTACGTCGTGCGCGCCGCACACGGGGACGACCGACGCCACGTGATCGATGTGGCCGTGGGTGAGGACGACGGCGACGGGCTTCAGCCGGTGCTTGCGGACCGCCTCCTCGACTCCGGGGGCGGCCTGATGGCCGGGGTCGATGATCACGCACTCCTCACCGGCGGCGGGGGCGACGAGATAACAGTTCGTCCCCCAGGCCCCGGCGGGGAACCCGGCAATGAGCACGTTCGTCCTTCGTTGTGTCGGTACGGGAGGCTTGCCACGGGGCTCGCGCCCGTGGGCAGAGCCTACCGGCGCTGCCGTTTCCTCAGCCAACCCATATACGGTACGGGGCACACGCAGTCAGTCGGCCCGCCGCCCGCACGCGTATTCGGTCGGCACACGAGAGGCATGAGGAGTAACCCGGTGGTCAGCCAGGAGCAGCGGCGGCGTCAGCTCGCCCGGGAGAAGTTCTTGCGGCAGCAGCAGCGGCGCACCGAGGCGCGCCGCAAGTCGCGGATCCGCAACTCGGCGATCGCGTCCGCCCTCGGTGTGGTCCTGGTCGGCAGCCTCGGGCTGTACACGGCCGGGGCGTTCGACCAGGACGAGGACAAGTCCAACGCGAACGCGGAGGTCACACCCGGCGCCGAGACGCCGAGCAAGGCGCCCGACCCGTGCGAGAAGCCGGCGGAGGGCAAGGTCGCCTCGAAGACCTGGAAGAAGGAGCCGGCGATGTCCATCGACGAGTCGGCGAAGTACACGATGACGCTCGACACGACCTGCGGCACGATCGACATGGCGCTGAAGGCGTCGGCGGCCCCGCACACCGTCAACTCGTTCGAGTTCCTCGCCGGTGAGGGCTACTTCGACCACAGCACGTGCCACCGGCTCACCACCAACGGCATCTACGTGCTGCAGTGCGGTGACCCGACGGGCACCGGCACCGGCGGTCCCGGCTACACGATTCCGGACGAGAACCTGAAGGACAAGAGCCTCAAGGACAACACCTACCCGGCGGGCACCGTCGCCATGGCGAACACCGGGCAGAAGGACAGCGGCGGCAGCCAGTTCTTCCTGGTGTACGAGGACAGTCCGCTCCCGCCGAGCTACACGCCGTTCGGCACCGTCTCGGCGGACGGTCTGAAGGTCCTGAAGAAGATCGCCGAGGCCGGTGACAGCACCGGAGCGGGTGACGGAGCCCCCAACGCGACGGTCGTCATCGACAAGGCGACTGTCAGCAAATCCTGACCGTTTCACTGCGGAATTTCGGTCGCGCGGGATGCGGACAGGCATCCCGTCGGTCGCCTAGATTGGCCGTGACGAGAACTGTGGACGATGTCCGGGGGCAGCAGAGCCTCCGCAGGCATCATGTGGAGGAGGCGCTGTGAGCAGCGACCCGTGGGGCCGCGTCGACGAGACGGGGACCGTGTACGTGCGTACGGCCGACGGAGAGCAGGTCGTCGGTTCCTGGCAGGCGGGCTCCCCCGAGGAGGCTCTGGCCTACTTCGAGCGCAAGTACGAGGGCCTGGTTGTGGAGATCGGCCTCCTCGAGAAGCGGGTGAAGACCACCGATCTGTCCTCGAAGGACGCCATGGCGGCGATCGGGCACCTGCGCGAGCAGGTCGACGCCCACCACGCGGTCGGTGACCTGGCTGCCCTCCGGGTGCGGCTGGACAAGCTCGTGGAACTGGTGGACGCCCGGCGCGAGGAGCGCAGGGCGCAGCGGGCGAAGCAGTCCGACGAGGCGCGTCAGGCCAAGGAGTCGCTGGTCGCCGAGGCTGAGGAGCTGGCGGGGTCGGACCAGTGGCGGGCGGCCGGTGAGCGGCTGCGGGCGCTGGTGGACACCTGGAAGGGCCTGCCGCGGCTGGACCGCAAGTCCGACGACGAGCTGTGGCACCGCTTCTCGCACGCGCGGTCGGCGTTCTCCAAGCGGCGCAAGCAGCACTTCGCGCACCTGGACGCGCAGCGCGAGGAGGCCCGCAAGACCAAGGAACGTCTGGTCGCCGAGGCCGAGGCGCTGTCGAAATCGACGGACTGGGGTGTGACGGCGGCGCGCTACCGGGACCTGATGTCGGAGTGGAAGGCCGCGGGCCGCGCCCAGCGCGAGCACGAGGAGGACCTGTGGAACCGCTTCCGCGGCGCCCAGGACGTCTTCTTCGCCGCCCGCGGCTCGGTCTTCGCCGAGCGTGACGCGGAGCAGACGGAGAACCTCAAGCTCAAGGAGGAGCTGGCCGGGGAGGCCGAGAAGCTCCTGCCGATCACGGACCTGAAGGCCGCCCGCGCCGCGTTCCGTGCGCTCAACGAGCGGTGGGAGGCCATCGGCCATGTGCCGCGGGACGCCCGGCCGAAGGTCGAGGGCCGGATGCACACCGTCGAGCGGGCCATGCAGGAGGCCGAGGAGACCGAGTGGCGCCGGACCAACCCGGAGGCACGCGCGCGTGCCGAGGGTCTGACCGGTCAGCTCCAGGCAGCCGTGGACAAGCTGAAGGGCCAGATCGCGCAGGCACGGGCGCAGGGCAACGACGCCAGGGCCCGGAAGCTCGAGCGTGAGCTGGAGGGCCGCCAGGCGCTCCTGGACCAGGCCCTGAAGGGTCTGCAGGAGTTCGGCGGCTGACGACCGCCCTCACCGCCGCGGTCACCGCGACGTGAGAGGGGCTCCCGTACCGCGTGTACGGGAGCCCCTCTGTCGTGCGGTGCGTGTCGTGCGCTGTGGCCGGACGGACCCTACGTCCGGTTGCGGGCCGAGGTCACCCTGTACACGTCGTAGACCCCCTCCACGCCCCGTACCGCCTTCAGGACGTGCCCGAGGTGCTTCGGGTCGCCCATCTCGAAGGTGAAGCGGGAGGTGGCGACGCGGTCGCGGGAGGTCTGGACGGCCGCGGAGAGGATGTTGACGTGCTGGTCGGACAGCACGCGGGTGACGTCCGAGAGCAGCCGGGAGCGGTCCAGGGCCTCGACCTGGATGGCGACGAGGAACACCGAGGACTGGGTGGGTGCCCACTCGACCTCGAGGATGCGCTCGGGCTCACGGGACAGCGAGTCGATGTTCACGCAGTCGCTGCGGTGGACGGAGACGCCGCTGCCGCGGGTGACGAAGCCGATGATCGGGTCGCCGGGGACCGGTGTGCAGCAGCGGGCCAGCTTGACCCAGACGTCGTCGACGCCCTTGACGACGACCCCGGGATCGGCGTTGGAACGGCGCTTGCGTCCCCGGCCGCGGGCCGGCGGCACCGACTCGTCGATCTCCTCGGTGGCCGCCTCCTCGCCGCCGAGGGCCTGTACCAGCTTCTGGACGATGTTCTGCGCGGCGACATGGCCCTCGCCGATCGCCGCGTACAGCGCGGAGATGTCCGAGTAGCGCATCTCGTGCGCGAGGGTGACCAGCGAGTCGCCGGTGAGGATGCGCTGGATCGGCAGGTTCTGCTTGCGCATCGCGCGGACGATGGCGTCCTTGCCCTGCTCGATCGCCTCGTCTCGGCGCTCCTTGGAGAACCAGGCGCGGATCTTGTTGCGGGCACGCGGCGACTTGACGAAGCCGAGCCAGTCCCGGGAGGGGCCCGCGCCGGCCGCCTTGGAGGTGAAGACCTCCACCAGGTCGCCGTTGTCCAGGGTCGACTCGAGCGGTACCAGACGGCCGTTGACCCGGGCGCCTATGGTGCGGTGGCCGACCTCGGTGTGGACCGCGTACGCGAAGTCCACCGGGGTGGCGCCCGCGGGCAGCGCGATGACGTCGCCCTTCGGGGTGAAGACGAAGACCTCGTTGCGGGACAGGTCGAAGCGCAGGGACTCCAGGAACTCTCCGGGGTCCTCGGTCTCCTTCTGCCAGTCGAGCAGCTGCCGCAGCCACGCCATGTCGTTGACGGCGGCGGATTCCTTGTCGGCCCTGCCGGACCTGCCCGGGGCGACGTCGGTGCGCACCTTCGAGGCGCCGGCGACGGCCTCCTGCTTGTACTTCCAGTGCGCGGCGATGCCGTACTCGGCGCGGCGGTGCATGTCGAACGTACGGATCTGCAGCTCGACCGGCTTGCCGCCGGGGCCGATGACCGTCGTGTGCAGCGACTGGTACATGTTGAACTTGGGCATCGCGATGTAGTCCTTGAACCGGCCGGGGACCGGATTCCATCGCGCGTGCACCGTGCCGAGGGCCGCGTAGCAGTCGCGGACGGTGTCCACGAGGACGCGGATGCCCACCAGGTCGTAGATCTCCGCGAAGTCCCTGCCGCGGACGATCATCTTCTGGTAGACGCTGTAGTAGTGCTTGGGGCGGCCGGTGACGGTCGCCTTGATGCGGGCCGCGCGCAGGTCCTGCTGGACCTCGTCGGTGACGATCGCCAGGTACTCGTCGCGCTTGGGGGCGCGCTCGGCGACCAGGCGGACGATCTCGTCGTACATCTTGGGGTAGAGGATCGCGAAGGCGAGGTCCTCCAGCTCCCACTTGATGGTGTTCATGCCCAGCCGGTGGGCGAGCGGCGCGTAGATCTCCAGGGTCTCGCGCGCCTTCTTCTCCTGCTTCTCGCGCTTGAGGTAGCGCATGGTGCGCATGTTGTGCAGGCGGTCGGCGAGCTTGATGACCAGGACACGGGGGTCCTTGGCCATGGCGACGACCATCTTGCGCACGGTCTCGGCCTGCGCGGCCTCGCCGAACTTGACCTTGTCCAGCTTGGTGACGCCGTCGACCAGCAGGGCGACGGTGTCACCGAAGTCGCGGCGGAGCTGCTCCAGCCCGTACTCGGTGTCCTCCACCGTGTCGTGCAGCAGGCCGGCCATCAGGGTGGCCGGGTCCATGCCCAGTTCGGCGAGGATGGTGGTGACCGCGAGCGGGTGCGTGATGTACGGGTCGCCGCTCTTGCGCTTCTGGCCGCGGTGCCAGCGCTCGGCGACCTGGTAGGCGCTCTCGATCTGGCGGAGCGTGGCGTTCTCGATCTTGGGGTCGTTGCCGCGCACTATCCGCAGCAGCGGCTCCAGCACCGGGTTGTACGGGTTGGCGCGCTGGACACCGAGCCGGGCGAGCCGGGCGCGGACGCGGTTGGAGGAGCCGGAACGGGCCGGCTGCCCGCTGTTGGGGCGGACCGCGGGGGCGGAGCGGTCGGGCGGCGGGGCTCCCCCCGCGCCGGCGGGGTCCGGAGCGGGGGACTGCTTGGGGCGCGGCTGCTCGGGCTTCTCGGCGGCGGCTGCCTGGGCGTGCTGGACCGGCCCGCGCGGGTCGTTCGTCGCGTGGGGCGTGCTCGGCACCGGCTTGGCCGCGGCAGCCGAGCCGGACTCGGGCTTGTCTGCGGTCAGGTGCTGGGCCTCGTCTGCCAAGAGGACTCCTCGTACGCGATCCGGGTCCCCAGGTCAGGTTCCGGAGCCCCCATGGTAGCCATCCCGGGCCGGCGGATCTTCTTCGGACCGGTGTGCGGACCGTCTCCCCGTGCGGTGTCCGTCGCGCCCGTCCCACGTCGTGCGGCGCTGGGGGACGGCGTTCTGCGTCGCTCGTCAGATCGTGAGCAGTGCCTCCAGCGGGGCGCCGGCCAGCGCCGGTTCCACGCGCGCCCGGCCGCCGAGGAAGCCGAGCTCCATCAGCACGGCGAGGCCCACGACCTCGGCGCCCGCCCTGCGGATGAGCTGGATCGACGCCTCGGCGGTGCCGCCGGTGGCGAGCACGTCGTCGATCACCAGGACGCGGTCGGTGGCGGTGAGGTCCTCGGCGTGCACCTCGATCTCGGCGGAGCCGTACTCCAGGTCGTACGCCTGGCTGAGCGTGGCTCCGGGGAGCTTGCCCGCCTTGCGTACGGGGATGAAGCCCAGGCCCGCGCGGACGGCGACCGGGGCACCGAGGATGAACCCGCGGGCCTCCAGGCCGACGACCTTGGTGGCGCCGGTGCGTCCGGCGATCTCTGCGAGGGCGTCGCTGAGGGCGCCGAACGCCGCCGGGTCGGCCAGGAGCGGGGTGATGTCCTTGAACATCACGCCCGGCTCCGGGTGGTCCGCCACGTCCCGGATGCGGCTCAGCAGCAGTGCGGAGACATCGGTGAGTTCGGTCATCGGCGCTTTCCCGAGGGTCGGCCGCGGCCGCGGGACGCGGACTGGTTGCGTGGGCCGACGACGGCGGCAGCGGCGTCGTCCGGCCCGTCGCCGTGACCGTCGTCGGGCACCCGGACCTCACTCGGCTCGTCGTCCGTGTCGGTGCCCTGGGCGCGCTTGGCCAGGACGCGCTTCTTCAGGGACTTCATCGACGGCTCGAGTTCCTTGAGGTCGGCGACGAGCGGGGTGGCGATGAAGATCGACGAGTAGGCGCCGGCGGCGAGGCCGACGAACAGGGACAGCGAGATGTCGTTCAGCATGCCGGCGCCGAGGACACCGCCGCCGATGAACAGCAGGCCCGCCACCGGCAGCAGCGCGACCACCGTGGTGTTGACGGAACGGACCAGGGTGCCGTTGATGGAGCGGTTGGCGATCTCGCTGTAGGTCCAGCGGGACTGCTTGGTGATGTCCTTGGTCTGTTCCTTGAGGCTGTCGAACACCACGACCGTGTCGTAGAGCGAATAGCCGAGGATGGTCAGCAGACCGATCACCGTGCCCGGTGTGACCTCGAAGCCCACGAGGGCGTAGATGCCGACGGTGATGGTGATGTCGTGGATCAGCGCGATGAACGCGGCGAGGGCCATGCGCCACTCGAAGGCGATCGCCAGATAGATCACGACCAGGAACAGGAAGATGCCGAGGCCCTGCCAGGCCTTGTTGGCGATCTGTTCCCCCCAGCTGGGTCCGACCAGGTCGGCGTTGATCTGCTCCGCCTTGACGCCCAGGTCCTTGGAGAGCTCCGTCTTGATCCTGTCCGAGGTGCTGGTGTCGATGGCCGCGATCTGGATGCGCAGGCTGCCGTCACCGAGCTTCTGGACGATGGCGTCGTGGCCGGAGGCCTCTTCCGCGTGGTCCTCGGCCTGGGAGACCGAGGCGCTCATGTTCTTCGGGGTGGTGAAGACCGCCCCGCCCTGGAACTCGATGCCCATGTGCAGGCCGCGCACCGCCAGGCCGACGATGGCCACGACGGTGATCAGGATGGAGACGCCGTACCAGATCTTGCGGTTCTTGATGAAGTCGTAGCCGACCTCACCGTGGTGCAGCCGGGCGCCGAGCTGACCGAGCTTCGACATCTCTCACGCCTCCTTCGTCTGGGCGGGGGCGGAGTGGCGGCGGGTGCGGCGGATCGGGGGCTTCGCTCCGAGGGCCTTCGGATCCAGGCCGGACCACTTGTGGCCGCTCGCGAAGAACTTCCGGCGGGCCATCAGCGTCAGCAGCGGCTTGGTGAACAGGAACACCACCACGACGTCGAGCAGCGTGGTCAGACCGAGCGTGAACGCGAAGCCCTGGACCTTGCCGACGGAGACGACGAAGAGCACCGCGGCGGCGAGGAAGGACACGAAGTCGGAGACCAGGATGGTGCGCCGGGCACGCGGCCAGGCACGCTCCACGGCGGTGCGCAGGACGCGGCCCTCGCGGATCTCGTCACGCACCCGTTCGAAGTACACGATGAACGAGTCCGCCGTGATGCCGATCGCGACGATGGCGCCGCAGACGGCCGGCAGGTTCAGCGCGAAGCCGATGGTCGGGCCGAGCAGCGCCATGATCACGTAGGTGAGGGAGGCGGACACCAGCAGCGAGACGATGGCGATGAACGACAGGCCGCGGTAGTAGAGCAGCAGGTACAGAACCACCAGGGCGACACCGATCGCGCCGGCGATCAGGCCGGCCTCGAGCTGCTCGCCGCCGAGCGCGGCGGTGACGGTGGTGACGCTGTCCTCGCGGAACGTCAGCGGCAGGGCGCCGTAGGACAGCATGTTGGCGAGTTCCTCGGACGACTTCTGGGTGAAGTTGCCGGAGATCTCCGCGTTGCCGCCGGTGAGGGCCTGGCTGACGTACGGGTCGGAGACGACCTCGTTGTCCAGGACGATGGCGAACTGGTTCTGCGGGGACGGGTTCTGGGCGAGCTGGCCGGTGATGTCGGCGAACTTCTTGCTGCCCCCGTCCGTGAAGTCCATGGTGACGGTCCAGCCGGCACCGGTCTGCGTGTTGAGGATCGCCTGGGCGTCGTCGACGTCCGTGCCGTCGACGGCGGCGGGGCCGAGGATGTACTTCTGCCACTGGCCCTGGGAGTTCTGGCCGCAGGCCACGGTCGAGTCGGTGGCCTTGGTACCGTCACCGGCGGTGGCGCGGACGCTCGCCTTGGTGCAGTCGAGCGCGGCGTACTGGGCCTGGAGCTCGTTGTCGGCCTCGGCTGCGCCGTCCGCCGCGGGCGCGGAGGGGCTGGCCCCGGCCTCTGCCGAACCGCCGGCGGACGGGGTGGGGTCGGCCTTCAGGGCCCCGGTGACCGCACGGCCCTGGGTGGTGGCGCTCGCCGACGGGCTGGTGGTGGAGGACGGAGACCCTTCGTCGGTGGTCTTGTCCGTGGCCTCCTCGCTCGCGCCGTCGGTGGCCTTGTCGCCCTCGGTGCCCTCGGCGGAGGCGTCACCGGTGCCGCTCGGTGTGGGAGCGGCACCGCCCGCGGCGAGCTCGGTGGCGACGACCGGGCGGAAGTAGAGCTTGGCGGTGGTGCCGACCTGTTCCCGGGCCTGTTCGGAGTTGGTGCCCTTGGGGATGTTGACGATGATGTTGCGGTCACCCTGCGTCTGGACCTCGGCCTCGGAGACACCGAGACCGTTGACGCGACGCTCCATGATGGAGACCGCGGTCGCCATGTTGGTCGGGTTGACCGCGGATTCCTGACCGGCCTCGGGAACGGCGGCCAGCGTGATGCTGGTGCCGCCGGCGAGGTCGATACCCAGACGCGGAGTGGTGTGGCCGGAGGCGAACATCCCCCCGGTGAGCGCCACGATGGCGATCAGGATCAGGGCCAGCGAGCGCCACGGTTTGCTTGTGGCGCTCGCGTTGCGTCCCTTTTTGAGTGCTGCCACCTTCTCGTACTCCCTCTCGGGCCGCCCCGCGCCCGGTCGACGGGCGGACGGCCATGACATGGTCTCGGGGTTCCGCGCGAGCTGGGCATGTCCCGGGGTGCGCGGGCCGTACGGCC
>NZ_JBHXQZ010000096.1:0-29455 GCF_042717095.1 Streptomyces sp. NPDC058632
TTTTTTTTTATACCACACCCCCCCGGGCGGGGGGGTGGGGGGGGGGGGGGCGGCCCCCCCCGCGCAACCCCGATGCTGCGCATCGGGGTTGACGCTCCGTCCGCTGCGCTTCCGGAGCGGACGGACTTCGTCCCGCCGCCGGGCTTCCGCTGCACTGCAGCCCGGGCCGGCGGGTCCGCTGCGCTCCCCCGCCTGGCGGTCCTTCCGGCTGCGCCTCCAGGACCGTTGGGGCCCGCTTCGCGGGCCGGGCTGGCTGCGAGAGTGGGGGGTTGCTCGTTCGTTTCGGGTTCTGGTGTAGGGGTGCATCAAGTTGATGCAGTATGTAGAGTTGGCGAAAACACGGGACACCCCTCAACCACCCGATGCGGGCCCAGATGCCCGCGCCTTTCGGAAAAGGGAAAATGCATGTGGAGTGCTCAGGACGTGGCGCGGGATCAGGTCCGGCGTCAGGCGAATGGCCTGGACGTCGCCGCTGTTGCGGAAAAGGTGGCGGAGGCCGCTGTCCGTGAGCGGGAGACCGCGGAGCAGTTGAGGGGAAACGGTTCCTTCTACGCGTTCGAGTTGGACCGGGAGCGGTTGGCTGTCATCTGGCTGGCCCAGCACGCTGAGTGGCGGCGTGTCAGGGACTTGATGACTGCAGTCGGTTGGAGCGTGTACGAGCCGGAACGGGACGCTCAGGGTTCGGTGTGGGCTCGCGAGCGTGAGGAACGGTTTGCTGGTGCTCTTGCGGGACAGGCCGACTTGGGGGAGCGGCGGGGGGAGGAAGCGGATGAGCTGCGGACGGAGGTCTGGCTGTCCGCCGCGTCCAGTCGGCTGATCCGGGTGGTGGCCGGCCGGACGGGGCTGCGCCCCTCTCAGGTCCTGGCCCAGCTCGCCGAGCGGATCGTCGTGGGCGAGGACGGTACGGTGTCCGTCCCGCCCTTCACGCCGTCCTGGTGATTTCCGAAGCGAGTGGAAAAGAAGGCAGAGGAGGAGCGGGGAAATGCTGGGTATTCGGCTTCGGGAACATCAGGTGGCCCAGAAAGCTGCTTTCCGTCGGTGGGTGGGATTCCCTGCAAGATCATCCGTGCCGTCGGAGGGGGCACGGGGGACGATCGTGTCCGCGACCGGATCGGGCAAGACGATCACCGCGGCCGCGTGCGCGCTGGAGTGCTTCCCGGGCGGGCGGGTCCTGGTGACTGTGCCGACTCTGGACTTGCTCGTGCAGACCGCTCAGGCGTGGCGGTTGGTGGGCCACCGGGCGCCGCTGGTGGCGGTGTGCTCGCTGGAGAGCGATGCGGTGCTCGATTCGCTGGGGGTACGCACCACCACCAACCCGATCCAGTTGGCGCTGTGGGCGGGGTCCGGGCCGGTGGTCGTGTTCGCCACGTACGCCTCCCTGGTGGACCGCGAGGACTTCGAGGATCCGATGGGCCAGGGCAAGGTTCGCGGGCCTTTGGAGGCCGCTCTGGCGGGCGGGGAGCGCCTGTACGGGCAGCAGATGAGCGGTTTCGACCTCGCCATCGTGGACGAAGCCCACTCCACCGCAGGTGATCTTGGCAGGCCGTGGGCGGCGATCCACGACAACGCTCGCATCCCGGCGGACTTCCGGCTGTACCTGACCGCGACTCCGCGCATCCTCGCGGCGCCCCGACCGCAGAAGGGCGCGGGCGGCCAGGAGCTGGAGCTCGCGTCGATGGGCCAGAACTCCCAGACCTACGGGCCGTGGCTGGCCGAACTCGGGCTCTCGGAGGCCATCGAGCGGGGCATCCTCGCCGGATTCGAGATCGACGTGCTGGAGATCCGCGACCCCTCCCCCGTCCTCGGGGAGTCGGAGGAGGCGCAGCGGGGCCGGCGCCTGGCGCTGCTGCAGACCGCACTGTTGGAGCACGCGGCGGCGTACAACCTCCGTACGGTCATGACGTTCCACCAGAAGGTGGAGGAAGCAGCCGCGTTCGCGGAGAAGATGCCCCAGACGGCTGCGGAGCTGTACGTGAGCGATGCCTCCGATGAGGACCTGGCGGCCGCGGACCGGCTCCCCGCGTCGTCGATCGACGCGAGTTTCTACGAGCTGGAGGCCGGCCGCCACGTCCCCCCGGACAGGGTGTGGTCGGCGTGGCTGTGCGGCGACCACCTCGTGTCCGAGCGGCGCAAGGTCCTGCGGCAGTTCGCAGGCGGCATCGACGCCGCCGGGCGCAGGGTCCACCGCGCGTTCCTCGCCAGCTGCCGCGTGCTGGGGGAAGGAGTGGACATCACGGGCGAGCGGGGTGTGGAGGCCGTGTGCTTCGCGGACACCCGCGGTTCCCAGGTGGAGATCGTGCAGAACATCGGACGGGCGCTCCGGCTCAACAAGGACGGCTCCACGAAGGTCGCGCGGATCATCGTGCCGGTGTTCCTGGAGCCCGGCGAGGACCCGACCGATATGGTCGCCAGCGCCTCGTTCCGCCCCCTTGTAGCCGTATTGCAGGGCCTGCGTTCGCATGACGAACGTCTGGTCGAGCAGCTCGCCTCCCGCGCGCTCACGAGCGGCAAGCGCAAGATTCACGTCCGGCGGGACGAGGACGGGCAGATCGTCGGGGCCGGCGGCGAGGGCGACGGCGAGGACCGGGAGGCCGACACGCAGGCCGCCGCCGAAGCCGCCCTGCTGCACTTCTCCAGCCCACGCGACGCCGCAACCATCGCCGCGTTCCTGCGCACCCGGGTCTACCGGCCCGAGTCCCTGGTCTGGCTGGAGGGCTACCAGGCCTTGCTGCGGTGGCGGAAGGAAAACGAGATCACGGGCCTCTACGCCGTGCCCTATGACGTCGAGGTTGAGGTCGGCGTCACCAAGGACTTCCCCCTGGGGCGATGGGTGCATCAACAGAGGAAAACGCTGCGGGCCGGGGAGCTGGAGGAGCGGCGCAAGCTGCTGCTGGACGCGCCGGAGGCCGGGATGGTGTGGGAGCCGGGCGAGGAAGCCTGGGAGGCCAAGCTCGCCGCGCTGCGCTCGTACCGGCGGGCCACTGGGCACCTCGCGCCGCGTCAGGACGCCGTCTGGGACGACCCGGCCGGCGGCGGGAGCGTGGCGGTTGGGCAGCTGGTCGCGAACCTGCGCCGTAGAGGCGGCCTCGGCAAGGACCCCGAGCGGGCGCGAGTGCGCGTGCAGCAGCTGGCCGCGATCGACCCCGACTGGAATTGCCCCTGGCCGCTCAGCTGGCAGCGCCATTACCGCCACCTCGCCGACCTCGCCGAGGACGAGTCCGGTGGGGTGCTGCCCTACATCGCCCCTGGCGTGCTCATCGACGGCGACGACATCGGCAAGTGGCTCCAGCAGCAGCGCAGGCCAGCCACCTGGAAGGTGCTGTCGCCCGAGCAGCAGGAACGACTCACCAAGCTGGGCGTCAAGCCCTTTGAGGCCCCGTCTCCGGCCCCGACGGCGCCGCGTGCGACGAAGGGACCGGCCAAGGCGCGGCAGGCGTTCCAGCGGGGCCTGGCGGCCCTTGCGCAGTGGGTGGAGCGGGAGGGTCAGCCGGCCGTCCCGCGCGGGCACGTTGAAGAGATCGTGGTCGACGGTGAGAGGGAACCGGTGACCGTGAAGCTGGGCGTGTGGGTCTCGAACACCAAATCGAGAAGGGACCGGCTGGACGCTGACCAACTCGCCGCGCTCGCGGCGCTGGGCATGGACTGGGCGAAGGCTGTGCTGGTGCCGGCCCAGTCCGTCGGCCCAGCTTCGCTGGACGACGGCTCCCTCCAGCCCTCGCCGTCCGACGCGCCAGGGCAGGAGGACCACGGCCAGGGCGAAGCGGTGACCACGAATGAGCACGAGGTTCAGGTGGCGCGAGGCAGGGAGCAGGTGCAGCGCATGCGCGAGCTGATGCGCAAGCACACCAAGGCCGAACTGCTGCGCATGGCCTACGCGGGCGGCCTGATGAACCACAATTCCCCTGAGGAATGGCGCAAGGACGAGATCGCCTCCACCGTCGTGGACATCGAACTCCGGACCGCTGTCCCGACAGACCAAGCCCGGTCTGTCGAAGACACCACGCCTGTGGCGAAGAGTTCTCATCCGTTCGGGTGAGCGGCGAGGATCAGAACATCTGCGCTCCTGCTCATGTACTTGGCTTCGGGTATGGAGCCTGGCGGAGTTGTTGGTGTGGATGCGGCGGGCGATCTCAAGGTGTCCGCCGTACATGTGGCTACCGGCAGGGTCGACGCGTGCTTTCGTGATCCTCTGGGAAAGGCACAGCAGCTTTCGTGGCTTGAGGCGGCGCAGGACGTTGTCTTTGAGGACTGTCCAGTGATTCGGTCGTTTCCCGTCCGGCCCGGGCGGCGTGTGGCTCCGGGCTGGTGGTGGTCGTCGACGACCGGGCGGCTGGTGGCGTACGGGTCCGGTGTCATGCGGACCCGGCTCATGTTGCTGGACCGGGATCCGGCGGTGGTGGCACTGGCCTGCCGGCCGGTGGAGCTGGTGTGGCGTGAGGACGGCAAGGTCGTCGGCCATGCGCCGCAGCTGATGGCCAGGCTTCAGGACGGCAGCGGCCTGTTGCTCGACTGCGTGGGACTCAGCGGGTCCTCTTCCCGGCTGGCGGGACGGGCGCGGGTTGTGGCGGCTGCTGCGGAGGCAGTGGGCTGGTCCTACCGGCTCGCGGGGCCGCCGGATCCGGTGCTGGTGGCCAATGTGCGGTGGCTGGCGGGTTACCGGCACCCCCGGTACGCCGCAGGGCCGTGGATGCCGGCTCTGGTGGAGGCCTTCGGCAGTCCGCGGCCGGCGGTGGAGGCTGTGCGGGAGCTGGGTGACCCGATCGCCGTGTGGCCTGCCGTCTTTCACGCGCTGTGGAGCGGTGTGCTGCGGGTGGGGCTGGACGAACCGCTGCACGAGCGTGCCGTTGTCTCGGTCGCGCGGCAGGAGGCCGGAGCGGCGTGAGGCAGGCGGTTGTCGACATCGGGGCGCGCCTTCGCTACGACGGACGGGTATGGACGGTCGCCGTGCTGGAAGGTGCCCGGGTCACGCTGGTGACCGATGAGGGTGCCTCGGCGGTGGTGGTGCTGCCCTATCTGTTCGCCGATGCGTCCTTCGGGGTGGAAGGCGGACCGGCGCCGGGGAAGGTGCCGCCGTTCGGGCTGCTGGAGGCGCTGCCGGAACAGGTGCGGGAGCGGGCTCTGGCGTGGCAGCGGCATGTGCGGGAGGTGGAGACGGGCTTTCCTGACGCGGTCGGGCAGGACGTCCCGCGTGAGCAGTTCGATCCGGTGACGCGGAGCCTGGCGCAGCGGGAGCGGGCGAAGGCTGAGGAGTTGAGGTCGGCGGGCTGGGCGGCGAGTGCGGCGACGGTGCGCCGGATGCGGGCGCGCTACCGCGGCGAGGGCTTGTGGGGGCTGGTGGACGGCCGGGCGGTGCGGGAGCGGTCGGCGGTGGGGCGGGCCGATGAGCGGGTGGTCGCGGCAGTCAGGAAGGTGCTGGAGGGGCAGTGGGAGCGGTCGACGGGCACGCTGGTGCGGCTGCGCCGCCGGGTGAGGTGGCTGCTGGAGGAGGAGTACGGCGCCGGGGCGGTGGCTCTGCCGCCGGCGTCGACATTCAACCGGCTGGTGCACGCGGTGGCCGATGGACAGGGCCTTTTGGGGACGGCGGCGCAGCGGCGGTGGCATGCGTCGCGGCCGGCGCCTCCGTTCACGCCGACGGTGGCACTGCGCCCGGGTGAGCTGGTGATGCTGGACAGCACGCCGCTGGATGTCCTGGCGGTGCTGGACGACGGTGTGACCGGCCGGGTCGAGCTGTGTATCGCACTGGACGTGGCGACGCGCAGCATCTGCGCGGCGGTAGTGCGGCCGGTGGGCACGACGTCGGTGGACGCGGCGATGCCGCTGGCGCAGATGGTGGTGCCGGCGGCGATGCGGCCGGGCTGGGATGCGGCACTGTCGATGCAGCGGTCGGTCATCCCATATGAGCGGCTGGTCGCGTTGGACGCTCGGCTGGAGCAGGCTGCCGCCCGGCCGGTGATCATGCCGGAGACCGTGGTGGTGGACCAGGGCCGGGTGTATGTGTCGGCTTCGTTTGTCTCGGCGTGCGAGAGCCTGGGGGTGTCGGTGCAGCCGGTGCCGCCGGCGAACGGCCCGGCGAAGGGGAACGTGGAGCGGACCTTCCGCGCGATCGCCGACGGGTTCAGCCAGTACCTGCCGGGCCACACCGGCTCCGATGTCTCCCAGCGGGGCGCGGCCGCGGAGCAGGATGCGTGCTGGAGCCTGGCACAGTTGCAGGAGCTGCTGGACGAGTGGGTCATCTGCGGGTGGCAGGAGCGGCGGCACGAAGGGCTGCGGCACCCGATGATGCCGCGGGTCGCCGTCTCCCTGAACGAGATGTGGGCAGCTTTGGTGGCGGTGACCGGGCATATGCCGGTGCCGTTGTCCGCCGACGATTACGTCGAGCTGCTGCCGGTGCGGTGGCTGGCGGTCAACGACTACGGCGTCCGCTTCGGCTACCGCACCTACGACCACCCCGGCCTGAACCCCTACCGACGGCGTCGCTCGCCGCGGGCGGACAAGAACGGACGGTGGGAGGTCCACCACAACCCCTACGATCCGAACCGGGTGTGGGTGCGCCTGCCCGAGGGATGGCTGGAGGTGCCGTGGGTCCATGCGGAGGCGGGTAGGGTCTGTTGTGAAAGTGCTGGTCACAGCCACTCGTTGATGGCTGCGACCAGCACGGTCGCTTCGTAGCGGACGGCGAGTTTGTCGTACCGAGTGGCAACGGCCCGATGGCGCTTGAGCCGGTTGATCCCGCATTCGACCGCGTGCCGCTGCTTGTAGCCGTCCTTGTCGAACTTTGGCGGCCGCCCGCCGCGTGATCCGCGCTTGAGGCGGTTGCGGACCCGGTCCGCCGGAACCGGGATGGTGGCTTTGATCCCGCGTCCGCGCAGGTAGGAGCGATTGCCGCGGGAGTCGTACGCCTTGTCGGCCCGCACCCGGTCCGGACGCTTGCGGGGCCTGCCGAGCCCCAGCCGCGGAACCCGGATGGCTTCCAGGACGGGTTCGAACTGCGGGGAGTCGCCCCGCTGCCCGGCCGTGATCACCACCGACAAGGGTTTCTGGCCCTGCTCGACCGCGAGGTGAATTTTGCTGGTCAGTCCGCCGCGGGAGCGTCCGAGGCCGTGGTCGGCCGGCTCGACGAAGATCCCGCCGGGCGGCTCCTTCTGGAGGTCCCCTTTTTCGCCGCTCCGGCGGCGTGCTGGTGGGCCCGGCAGACGGTGAAGTCGACGTTGACCTCCCAGGTGATCAGGCCCTTCGCGTCCGCCTCGGCCTGGAGCTGGGTGAGGATTCCCGCCCAGGTACCGTCCCGCTGCCAGCGCCGGAACAGGTCATAGACCCGGTCCCACGGCCCATAACGTTCGGGCACGTCCCGCCACGGAGCACCGGTCCGGGTCCGCCACCGTATGCCGTCTATCAACTGCCGCCGAGTCCACACCTGCGGCCGGCCCGGCTTGATGCCCGTCGGCAGCAGAGGCTCAAGCCGGGCCCACTGGCCATTCGTCAGATCCCCACGTCCCACAGGACATGATCATCAACGAACAAGATCCACTTTCGCAACAGACCCTAGGCGCCCGTTCACCGCGTTCACCTTTGACCACGTCCGCCGCACCGTGGAACGCCGGCATGGCCGTGAAGAGCACGAGGCAGCGATCGCCCAGGCACTGGATGCGCTGCTGCGCCGTGCCAGCCAGGGATTGGGCAGCAGGCGAGAGCGGACGGTGGCCGCCCGGGTCCAGGCGGCCGCGCAGATGACCGATCCCTCCCCCGCCACCACCCCGCAGCAGTGGCCTGCGCCTCTCGCGCCGGGGGCCTCGTTCGGGCTGCCCGGTTCCTTCACCATCCCGCTTCAGGATGCCGACGGCTGGGACGCCGACGACAGCCTGGACGACATCGAGGACAACCCGGACGACGAGGACTACCTTCTCGCCTCCCTCGCCGACGACCAGGACGCCGCGGCAGGCCACGCGGATGAGGCCGAAGCATCCGAGCCGACGGCCGCAACGGCCGGGGACCAGGCCGCTGAGCAGACGCCGGACGCCGGCGGGGCGGGCGGTATGCGCATCTACGACCCGTACCAGGAGGCCCAGGCATGGTGACGACGGCCCAGCCCGCCACCACGAGCACTTTCAGTCCGCTGACCACGTGGGACGGATGGCAGCAGTTCGTCGACACGCCCCACGCTCCGGCACGGGACGCCGACGACCAGGAATGGACACTGGAGCAGCGAGAGGACTACCACGCACGGTTCGTGGTGCTGAAAACCCCCGCGATGGACGCTGTTTCCACCGCGGTACGCCGCCTGCTGCTGCTCAACCGCGGCCAGCAGGGCGGAGCCCGGCGCGGCCTGATCATCTCCGGGCCGGCCACCACCGGGAAGACCACCGCGATGCAGCAGCTCGGGCGCACCGTCGAACTGGCCGACCGGCGCCGCCACCCGAACCGGGACGGGCGGCTGCCGGTCCTGTTCATCACCGTGCCGCCGTCCTCCACCCCGAAAATGCTCATCAGCGAGTTCGCCCGTTTCCTGGGCCTGCCGGCGCTGGAGCGGATGAACCAGATCCAGATCACCAACGCCGTGTGCGAGCTGCTGTGTGAGATGAGCACCCAGCTGGTCCTGGTCGACGACGTGCACCTGATGGACACCCGCAGCCGGGCCGGCGCCGAGACCTCCGACCAGCTGAAGTACCTCGGCGAGCGGATCCCGGCGACTTTCGTCTACTCAGGCATCGACGTCGAAGCCTTCCCGCTGCTGACCGGCGTGCGCGGCTCCCAGCTCGCCGGCCGCTTCAAAATCGTGCGCAACCAGCCCCTGCGCTACGGCAGCAGCGGCGACAAGCAGGTCTGGAATGCCCTGGTGAACGGCATGGACAGCGCGCTGCGGCTGCGCCAACACCGGACCGGCACGCTGGTCACACACTCCGCCTACCTGCACGCCCGCACCGGCGGCCGCATGGGCAGCCTCTCTCATCTCATCCGCGAAGCCGCCCTGGTCTCTCTGCTGGACGGCACCGAGAAGATCACCAAGAAGCTGCTCGAACAGATCGAGCTCGACACCGCCGCCGAACAACGGGCCCGGGCGCCCAGGCGCCACCGGATGCCCACGCAACGCCGGCCCTGACCGGCGGCGTCTGTCTCAACCATCCGCACCGATCCTCCCGTTCGGCCACGGCTCGGATGCCAGTACATCCGTGCCCGCCAGGAAACGACCTCTACTCCCTGATGCACGACTTTCTTCCACCACAGCCGCAGCCGCCGCGTACGGCTGCAGCACGACCGGCGCCGGTACGGCTCGCGCCGCTGCGGGGCGAGACGAACCTGTCGTACCTGGACCGGCTGGCCGACCGCTACCGGCTCGGCGTCAGAGACCTCGTCCCCTCGCTCCTCCAGGTCGGAGGAGGCCTGTTCAAGGGCTACCGCACGGACGGCGAGGTCTACCTCAACGCCGAAGCCCGCGCCCGCATCTCCGTGTTCAGCCGTGTGCCCGAGGAGATCCTTCAGCGGGCCCTGCCTGCCTGGACCGCTCAGGAGCCCTTCCCGCCGGACGGGGCTGGTCCGGCCGGGCGATTCCGCTTCGGGAGCGTCGTGCCCGCCGCGGGAGAAGGCTGCCGGCTGTGCACGGCCGCACGCACCGGACGGGCCAAGCCTGCACGGCTGTACTTGCAGCCGCACACCCGCATCTGTCCGCGCCACCGGCGCTGGATGCTCGGCACCCACTGGATCTGCGGCGCGCCGGCCGACACCGAGCAGATCGACCTAACGGGGCTGCCGGAGATGATCGCGGCACACCGGCGGCACCTGAATCTGCTGCGCCACTGGCCGCACGGCGTTCGTGCGTTCGAGGTCGCCCATGCCGTGGCCGTCTCTTGGTGGGCACAGCAATGGCCCGAAGAAGAACAGTGGCCGCGCCGGGCACTGCAGCTTGCGCCGCCAGGCACCGATCCCGGCTGGTGTCGGCTGCTGGCCAGGGATGCGGTCATCTACCCGGAGACGGTTGCCCTCGCCTCTGTTCTCGTTGACGAACGCTTCAGGCGGCGGCTGCTCGCCGAGAGCAGCGGCCACCTGCCGCACACTCTTGCGGACACGCCCGCCCTGGTCAGCAAGCTGGCCCAGATCACCAACCGGGGCTGGCTGCCCGAGAAGATCGCTTCGACCTCAGCCGGGCCCTTGCTGGTATGGGTGCACCACTGCGTGCGGTCCCCTGCTGGTGCAGCCGCCGCCGATCGTTTGTGGACGCTGCACATGGCACACCGCCCCCGGCCCATTGCCCGGGAACTGCAGGCCTACCGCGACGCGGGCAGTAAGCCGAAGGCGGTGGGAGGCAGCCCGTCGCGGGGCCGCGGGCTTCGGCTAACCCCCGAGCAGGCATTTCACACCGGTCTGGCGCACGCCCGTGCCTACGGTGCCCTTCACGGCCACCTCGCGGCTCCGATCGGCGAGCGGTTCAACGGCTTTGCACTGGGCCGGTGGCTGTCGAACCACCGGAAATCCCCTGCGGTACCGCCCGAACACGTCGCGGAACTTGAGTCGCTGGATCCGTGGTGGCGGCCGCCTTGGACGGTGATGTGGCAGCGCTCCTACTACGAAGCCCGCGACCATGCCCGTGCCCGGGGCGGCCTGCGTCCCGAGCGCGGCTTCCCCGCCACCAGCTTCGGCCTAGGCGAATGGCTCTACAACCAGTGCACCGGCTACGCCGACCTGCACCCCGCGCAACAGCGCCTGCTGTCCGACATCGGCCTCACCCCCGAGGCCGTACAGACGGCCCGGCCCCGCCGCAAGCACATGGCCACCCACTTCCAGCGCGCCCTTGGCTGTGCCCAAGCCTTCGCCGACGCCCACGGCACGCTGGTCGCCGCGACCGCCGACACCACCCTGGACGGGCTGAAGCTGGGGCAGTGGCTGGCCAACCAGCGCAGCAAAGACCGCACCTACCAGCACCACCACGGCACCCCCTCACCCCGCGCGCTGGCACTGTCGGCGATCGACCCCTGGTGGAACCCGCCCTGGACGCTGGAATGGCAGCGCTCCTGGTACCAGGCACGCACCCACGTCGACGGCGGTCACGTCCTGGATGCCACGGCCGGATTCCCCGGCACCACCAGCGCACTCGCCACGTGGCTGACCAACCAGTGCGCCCAGTACGACACACTCCAGCCCGAGCAGCAGGACCTGCTCGTCCGCATCGGCATCACCCCGGGCCAGGCCCAAAGTGCCGCCGCCCAGCCCGCCGAACGCGAAGCCGACTTCGCCGTCGGACTCGGCTACGCACGTTCTTATCACTCCACACACGGCACTCTCGCCGCCGCGATCAACACCGTCCATGACGGGTTCGAGCTGGGGCGGTAGCTGCGCCGGCAACGCCAGCACGCCCGAACCGATGCCGACAGGGGCGCGCCTGAGTGCGCCGCGGCGAAGGCGCTGGCCGCCGTCGATCCGTGGTGGTGCCCGCACTGGAGCCTGGCGTGGCAACGTGCCTGGCAGCTCATCCACCATCAGGTCCAGGCCGGCAACCAGCCAGACGCCATGCACGAGTTCCGCAGCCTCGTCCCCGCCGAGCGCGCCTGGCTACGCCAGCAGATCACCCGCTACGACGACCTGCATCCCGGCCAGCAGCGCCTCCTGGCCGATATCGGCCTCACCGAGGAGAGCACCCGCACCCGGCCCTTCACCCCGTATGCCGAAACCGCGCTCGAGCACGCCCGCGGCTACACAGCCGCGCACGGCAGTCTGGCAACGCCCCACTGCGCCGTCCACGACGGCTTCCCCCTGGGATCCTGGCTCGCCCGCCAACGCCTTCTGGCCCATAACGCGAACACCCCATACGCCGTTCACCGCGCCCTGACCATGCTCGCCCCCTGGTGGAATCCGCCCTGGCCCATGCGCTGGCAGCGCGCCTACCACCACGCCCGCACCACACCCATCAGTACGGGCACGAGCTCCTGGGCATCCGCTCAACGCGCCGCCTGGCACCGGCTACACCCGCAACAGCGCGCACTTCTCACAGACATCGGCATCACCCCGGAAAACCACACAACCACACAGCGCCGGGAAGCGACCCGCGCCTACCCGCCAAGCCCTGGACTCGTCCACGCCCGCGCCTGGGCCGAGGAGACCGGCAACCTCTGCGTCCCCAAAAGCACGCACCATGACGGCTTTCCCCTGGGGGCATGGCTGATCCAACAACGCCGCAAAGCCGGCCAACGCCGCCTCTCCCCCGCCACTCTGCACACCCTCAACGAAATCGACCCCTGGTGGAACCCACCCTGGCCCTACCACTGGCACCGCAACTACCACCAAGCCCAGACCTGCCACCGCACCGCCCAGCCCTACCCGCCACGCATCACCACATGGATCCAGACCCAACACCGCAACTGGCCCCGCCTGCACCCCCAGCAGCAGCATCTCCTCACCGCCATCGACATCCACCCCGGATAGAACCGACCACATCACCGCTGCCATACATGTGTTCGATTACTGTGACGTTCTGGACTGTCAACATCAGAATCGGGAGACTGTGGCCATGGCGTCCTCCGCGCATGAGGCATCTGCGTCAGCCCTGGGCTATGTCTTCCAGGCGCAGCTCGGCCTCCTTGAGCTGCTGCGGGGACAAGAGGATCGCCCGGACGGGGCGATCAGTCTGGAGCTCCACGACGACGTTGCGTGGGAAGAAAATGGTCGGCCCGTTGAACTCCTGCAGGTCAAGCACCACATCCGCAGTGTGCGGTCGCTCGGCGACAAGGACGACGACGTGTGGCGGACCATCCAGTCCTGGATGGACACACATGCCCCCGGCGACGAGTACGGCCCCGTGCTGACCCTGGTCACCACGCAGCAGGCCCGGCCGGGCACGGCTATGGCCGCGCTCAAGGCACCCAATCCAGCACCCGCACAGGCCCTTGACCTACTCATCGCCGCCGCGCAGGAGTCGAAGGCCAAGGACACGAAGGACGCACGAGCAGCTTTTCTGGCACTTCCGCCGGCGCAGCGTGCCGTCTTTGTTCAGCGGATGAGGGTCATCGACGGTTCGCCGTCCATCGACGACCTTGACGCGCAGGTACGGGTAAAGCTCAGGGCCGCGCTTCCCGACGGGTACGCCGACTCCTTCATGCGGCAGCTGTGGGCGTGGTGGTACGAGCAAACTGTGGACATGCTGCAGAAGCGGCACACCAGCGTCTCCATGACCCGGCTGATGCAGCGCATCAGCCGCATCCGCGACGACTACACCTCCGACAGACTGCCCACACTGGTGGACCGTCAGGACTTCCCGCAGGAGGCCGAGATCGAGCTGGCCGACGCCCGCTTCGTCCACCAGTTGCGCTGGGTGGGCGCCGGCCGCCAGTTGAACAAGGCGATGGTGGACTACTACCGCGCCTACACCCAGACCGTGGCCTGGCTCGAAGACGACCTGGTGGACCTCGACGAGCTGGCACGGTTCGAAGACAACCTCGCCGACGAGTGGCAGCGGGAGTTCGACTGGATGCTCGACGACCTGGACGAAGATGCCACCGACCGGGAGCAGGAGCAGGCCGGCAAGGCGCTGCTGCGCAAAACTCTGGACCAGACCCGGCACCGAATCCGTGAAGCGTACGACGAGGCGTTCTTCTCCCGGGGCAAGCACCATGAACTGGCCGACCGCGGACGGGTCGGATGGCACCCCGACTTCGAGGCACGGGTGAAGAACCTGATCAGGGCCGCCCGTGCCTAGCTGGACACAGCGGCCGCAAGCCAGCGCCGCCTTCCTCAACCCTGCCCTCATCGCCGCCGTCGCAGCCACCGCGGCACGCGACTACGAGCGGGAAGCCTCCGGCAGGCTGATGCCATGGCCGATGGCCTTCGTCGTGGCCCCGCTCGTCTTGCACCGGCCCACGCGGCAAGCGTCGCCCACCTCGACGCGCACGCATCTGACGAACTGGGTGGCGGACCACCCGGCACTCGTCGCAGGCCTTACCGCGCGCAGCACCTCACTGACACCCGCCGTACGGGAAGGCCTGCGCTTCGGGCTCCGCCACCAGATGCTCACCATCGAGCAGGGCTCCCTCAAGAGCAAGATTCCGTCGAAGTCCCGTACCGAGGGCGAACTCGCCGACCTGATCAAGGCTGCATCGCTGATAGGCCGCTGGACTGCCAAGTCCGACAACCCTTCCACCGTCTTTGCGCTGCTGGGCGTGAGACCCTGAGCTGGTGCAGATCCGGTCGATCATCCTCTACAGCAAGAGCGGCGAAAAGCGCGTCCTGGACTTCCGGCTCGGCGAGCTCAACATCGTCACCGGCACTTCCCAGACAGGCAAGAGCGCGCTGCTCGACATCGTCGACTTCTGCCTCGGCAGGGACGAGGCCACGCTCCCGATCAGCCCGATCTTCAACACCGTCGCGTGGTATGCAGTCATCCTGCATCTGCCCGACACTCGCATCCTCACCGCACGGCCGGCGCCTCGCCCCGGCGCCAAGTCAGTCACCAACGCCATGCTCGAAGTCGGCAACGCCCTCGATGTCCCGGAACTGTCCGACCTCCGTGTCAACACCGACTCCACACAGCTGCGCCAGCAGCTCGGGCGCCGGATCGGCATCGGAGACACCCGTAGCGAGCCGGCGCCGGGAAGCCTGCTCTCCCCGCTCAGCGCGAACCTCGGACACGCCGTCCTGCTCTGCCTGCAGAACCAGGACGAAGTCGCTTCCAAGCGGGCGCTGTTCCACCGACAAAACGAGCGCGGCATCCCCGAGAGCCTCAAGGCCACGATCCCCTATTTCCTCGGCGCGGTCCCCGAGGACCAGGCCACGCTCCAGCAGCAGCTGACCCAGGCCAAACGAGCCCTCCGCCGCGCCAAGAACGACCTCAAAGCCGCCCAGGAAGCAAACCAAGGCATCGAGGCCCGCCTTGAGTCCCTCCTCGGTGAAGCCCGCGTCCACGGACTGCTCACCGATAGCAGTGTCGATACCTCGGACCGAGCAGCCGTCATCGAGGTCCTGCAGCAGGCTGCCTTCTTCCGGCCCACCCGGACAACGCAGACGAGGAACAGCGGCGCCAGGAGCTTCTCCTCACCGAGCAGGCATCGGCTCTCCGGCGGCAGCTGCGCTCCCTCGCAGAGGAACGCCAGCTCCTGAACGATCTGGAGACACAGGCTGCCGGCTACACAGGCGCCGTCGCCCGCGGCATGTCACGTCTGTCGGCGCTCAACCTCGTACCCGACGGCTTCCCCGGCGAGCACAGCTGCCCTCTGTGCGGAAACGAGCTCGCCGAGCCCGACCCCACCGTGGCCGACATGCACACCACCCTCACAGACCTCCGAGGGCAGCTAGTGCCGCATCAGTCAAGGTTTGCCCTCTCGTGACGAGTCGCCGGGATGCTGCGGATAGCGGCTCCGGGCGATCAGAATGATCACGTGGCTGAACGCGTGCAGGTCCGTGAGATCGATGACGACGAGGGCAGACGACTGCTGCGGATCGTCCGTCGGGGCACCGGTTCGGTGGTGACCTGGCGGCGGGCCCAGATGGTACTGCTCTCCGCCCAGCGCATGCCTGTGGCGAAGATCGCGGAGGTGACGTTCACCAGCGCGGACCGGGTCCGGGATGTGATCCACAACTTCAACGCGGACGGCTTCGACTCGCTCTACCCGAAGTACCGGGGCGGCCGACCGAGGACGTTCACGCTGCCCGAGCGCCGGGAGATCAAGAAGACCGCCAAGTCGAAGCCGGCCGAACACGGCCTGCCGTTCTCGACCTGGAGTCTGGCCAAACTGGCCGACTTCCTGGTCGCGGAGGGGGTGGTCGACGACATCAGCCACGAGGGACTTCGGGTCCTGCTCCGCGAGGAAGGCGTCTCGTTTCAACGCGTGAAGACCTGGAAGACCTCACGCGACCCCGACTACGCGGCCAAGAAGGCCCGCGTCGAACACCTCTACGCGATCGCCGACCGCGAGGTCATACCCGAGGAAGGCGAGCCCGAAGTCGTCTTCTGCCTGGACGAGTTCGGGCCGCTCAACCTCCAGCCGCACCCCGGCAGGCAGTGGGCCGAACGCGGCGGCAGACACAAGGACCCCGACCGCGATCCCCGGCCTTGCCGCCGGGCGACCTACACCCGCCCGCACGGGATCCGCCACCTGTTCGCCGCCTACGACCTGGCCAAGGACCAGCTCTACGGGCACGTCAAGAAGACCAAGAACCGCTCCAAGTTCCTGGAGTTCTGCCGCTACCTGCGTTCACTGCACCCGGTGGACGTGCGCATCGCGATCATCTGCGACAACTACTCACCGCACCTGACGACGAAGCGGTGCCAGCGGGTCGGGACGTGGGCCGAGGCGAACAACGTCGAGATCGCCTACACCCCGACCAACAGCTCCTGGCTCAACCGGATCGAAGCCCAGTTCACCGCCCTGCGCTACTTCGCCCTCGACGGCACCGACCACCCCAGCCACAAGGCCCAGGGAAGCATGATCCGCCGCTACATCATCTGGCGGAACAAGCACGCCGCCGATCAACGGCTACGCGAGGTCGTCGCCAGGGCGAACGTTGCCTGATGCGGCACTAGACAGCGTTCAAACCGTCCAGCCTCGCCGCGAGCAGGCCCTTCGCGAGATCGAGCGGGCGGCGACTCGCCTGCGCGAAGAGCTTCGCGGCATCGAAGGCGCTCTGAGCATCATCGCCGAGCAGCGCAACCAACAGGCCGGCCTGCTGGGACAGGCGGAAGCCCAGGCCTACACTCGCGGCAGGATCAGCGCCTACCTGGGCCAGATCAGCACCACATCCGACAGCGGACACATCCAGCGCCTGGAGTCAAACGTAGCTGTCGCCCAGCGGCTCATCCAAGGCCTCGAAGAGCAGCTCGACACCAAGACCATCGACGACAAGCTCACCCACGGCCTCAGCTACCTCAGCGGCAAGATGACCGGTCACGCCCGAACTCTGAGACTTGAACACGGCGACCGCTTGGTCCGTCTGGACCTCAAAAAGCTCACCATCGTCGCCGACACCGTCGAGGGCATCACGGAGCTGCTCCGCATCGGCAGCGGCAAGAACCACGTCGGCTACCACGTGGCCACGCATCTCGCCCTGCACCAGTACTTCGTCGCCAACAGCAGACCGGTACCCCGCTTCCTCATGCTCGACCAGCCCACCCAGCCCTACTACCCCTCCGACATGGCCAAACAGCGCGGGCGGCTGGAAGACCTCGCCCTGGATGAGGACCGAGTGACCGTCACCCGCCTCTTCGAACTCATGCATCAGGTCGTCAGGGAACTCGCCCCCAACTTCCAGATGATCGTCAGCGACCACGCGGACCTGCCCCACGACTGGTACCAGGACTCCATCCGCTACAACTGGCGCAACGGCGAAAAACTCATCCCCACCACCTGGCTCGACGACAATCCCACCCCATAGCCAGGCACCCTCGCCAAC
Source organism: Streptomyces sp. NPDC058632 (assembly GCF_042717095.1). Taxonomy (NCBI): domain Bacteria; kingdom Bacillati; phylum Actinomycetota; class Actinomycetes; order Kitasatosporales; family Streptomycetaceae; genus Streptomyces; species Streptomyces sp. NPDC058632. Next base: position 17,368 of record NZ_JBHXQZ010000096.1, read on the forward strand.
TCTCCACCGTCGGCATCCACCCCGGACAGAACCGACAAAGACGTTCTTCGACCGCGCCATCGTGCCACCGACTGACTGCTACTCGGCAGCATGCAGGCGAGGGTGCGGCCCCCTGCGTCAGCGGCGGATAGCGACGACTTCGACCTCCGCGTTCATCGCGCGCAGCCGCCTGACTGCCTGGAGCAGCGAAACCTGGGCAAATGCGAAGAGCGAGTCAACACGGATGTCCTGGCCGTCCTTCAGAAGGATCCCGAAGACCACCCGGAGCGTGCCGAAGTCGTCGAGCAGGCGGTGGTCCGGCGTGTGTGCGGCGACCTGGTCAAGGAATTTGGTCCGTACTTCAAGGTCGCTGCGCAGCGTCTCGACGGCGACCACACCCTGGGCGAAGAGGTGGTTGAGGGGGGCCGTGCTGGCGGGTGCCTTCTTGATGCAGATCAATTGGTTCTCGGGGCCGAGAACGTCGCAGATCTCCAGGCCTCCTCCCCTGAACTTCCCCGTGACGATGTCCTTCTTGTCGAAGAGTAGGTACCCGTCCGGCTTCGCCGCTTGGTGGTTGAACCAATCCTCGTCGTGAGAGTCGCGGCCTTTGGAATCGAGTGGGCCCTTGGTCCACCGCGGGAGGGTGACCGTCTGCGGCTGGGTGAACAGGGCGGTGAGTTCTTCTTCCAGGGTCTCAAGGAAGCCGGCCCCTACCTCGAACCATTTACCGTTGCCGTAGAACAGGCGGTCTGTGCCCATCGTGATGTCGGCGATGAGCCACTCTTTCCCGTTGGTGGTGACGCTGGCCGGGGTCAGGAAGTCGTCGTCGCTGAACATGGTGACCCGTACGTCGCCGAGGGCTTTGAGCCGTTCTCCCTCAGGCTTGTCCTGTACGAACTGCAGCAGGTGGTGCAGTTCAAGGTCGTTCGTCTCGATCGTGCGGGTGCCTCGTCTGACGCGGAACGCCTGGGCAGAGCTGTAGCTTTCCTGGCACGAGTCAGGAATCCCAATGAGCTCGTTTCAACCTGAAGTTGCAGGTCCGGAGGCTGGCGTGGGTCGCGGTTGGGATGCTCGTGCCGGTCGGCGGTGTGATCGGTAGGAGGTGATTGTCCGTCAGCGGTGGACCTCGGCGTTCGTCAGCACGAGGAGCGCCCGCAGCAGCGTGGTCGCGTGTCGGGCGTTCATGCGGACCTTGGTGAGGATCCGCCAGTTCTTCAGGTCGGCAAAGCCGTGCTCGTTTGCCGCTCGCTCGCGGCTGACCAGCCGGTTCGCCTCCTTCTGGGCGTCGGTGAGCGGATGGCCGCGACTCGCCCGTCGGCCGGTGACGATGACCGGGTCGTCGGGGGCGTCGTCCAGGCCGACGAAGCCGAGATCTGCCAGAGCGCCCAGACCGGCCTCCCGCAGGCGGGTAGTGATCCTGTTGTGGCGGGCGGTGGTGATCTCGCTGGAGCGCCCAGGCTTTGCCGCCGAGATCCAGACCAGGTTGCCCGCCTCGTCGGTCAGGGCGAGGAACAGCAGGCCGTGGGCCTTGAACCGCCCCGGCTCGAATAGAGACTCGATTTCATGAAAGGATCGAGTCATGGCACGACCTTCCCGTTACCCGCTTGAGCTCCGCCGCCGTGCGGTGCGCATGGTCGCTGAGGTGCGCGACGATCACCCGAACGAGACGGCCGCTCTGCAGACGGTGGCCGACAAGCTCGGCATCGGCTCCCGCGAGACGCTGAGGAACTGGGTGAAGCAGCACGAGATCGACGCGGGGGCGCGTCCGGGGACGACGACGGAGGAGTCCGCCCAGCTCAAGGCGTTGAAGAAGGAAAACGCCGAACTCAAGCGGGCCAACGAGATCCTCAAGGCCGCGGCAAGTTTCTTCGCGGCCGAGCTCGACCGGCCACACACATGCTCGTAGCGTTCATCGACGAGCACCGGGACCGCTTCGGCGGCGTCGAGCCGATCTGCAGAACCCTCACCGGGCACGACTGCAAGATCGCCCCTTCCACGTACTACGCCTACAAGAAACGCCTCGAAACTCCCTCCGCCCGTTCTGTGCGCGACGAGAAACTCAAAGTGCGCATCCAAGAGGTCTACACGTCCAACTACCGCGTCTACGGGGCCCGGAAGGTCTGGCGCGAGCTGAACCGGCAGGGACATGCGGTGGCCCGCTGCACCGTCGAGCGCCTCATGCGCGAACTCGGCATCACCGGCGCCGTCCGCGGCAAGAAGGTGATCACCACACTTCCCGGCGGACAAGTCGAACGGGCTCCCGACCGCCTGGAGCGCGACTTCGTCGCCAAGGCTCCGAACCGCTGCTGGGTCGCGGACTTCACCCACGTGAAGACCTGGGCCGGTGTCGTCTACGTCGCCTTCGTCGTGGACACCTTCTCCCGCCGGATCGTCGGCTGGTCCGCGGCCACCGTGAAGGCGACGGTCTTCGTCCTGGACGCTGTGGAGATGGCGATCTGGCAGCGCGACCGCGACCAACACCCCGTTCGACCAGGCGAGTTGATCCATCACTCGGACGCCGGGTCGCAATACACGAGTTTCCGGCTCGCCGAGCACCTGGACGCCGCCGGCATCGCCGCTTCGATCGGATCAGTCGGAGATGCCTACGACAATGCCCTGATGGAGAGCACGATCGGTCTGTTCAAGACCAAGCTGATCAAACCCCGGCGGCCCTGGAAGACGCTGTCCGAGGTCGAACTCGCCACCGCTGAATATGTTGACTGGTACAACCACCGCAGGCTCCACGGTGAGATAGGCCACGTCCCACCGGTCGAGTACGAAGCCACCTACTACACCGAACTCACGAAACCCCAGGTCACAACCACAACCTGAGATCTCTACCGAACCCGGGGCGGTTCACCTTGTGCTTGCCCGAATAGTTCGGCCGGTTCTCGTCCCCGGTGCGTCGGCGAGTACGGACGAGAGTGCCGTCGAGCAAGACGACGACGCCACCCTTCCGGGCGATTTTCTTCAGAGCGCGGTCCAGGCGCGGGGCACGGGCCGACAGCAACCCGATCACTTCCAGTAGCCAGCGGCGCACGGTGGAGGCGGAGACGTCGTTGCCGCCCGCGATGTCGGAAAGCCGCTGGTCGTGGCGGAGAACTGCCAGGACGATCAGGGCGATCCGGCCGGGTGGGAGCTTGCGCCAGCGGGAGCGGATCTTCTTCAGGTGGCTGCGGACCAGGCCGGCGACCAGGTCCAGGGTCGAGCTCGACAGCGGCAGGCGGCACTGGTAGACAAGCCCCTCAGTGCCCTCGGCGGGACTGGTGTTCTTTCGCATGGAATCCCCAACTCCCGCCGGGGACCTGCGTGTTACGCCGGAATCAGGCCGCGGCCGGTCAGACCGGCGGCTGCGGCAAGGCGGTGAAGCGGCCGGCGGGGGTGCGGTGCAGCCAGCCCCGGTCGGCCAGGCGCCTGAGCTTGTCGCGTACCGGTTCGACCTGCCCGGGCTGGGTGCCCCTGCCGAGGTGGACGCTGACGTCCTTGGCCGGGACCGGCTCCGAGGCTGCGGCCACGATCTTCATGATCGCCTGGTAGTCGGCGGGCAGCGCGCTTTCGTCCGTGCCCGGCTCTCGGTGCGGGACCAGCAGCATCCCGCCCGCACCCGGAGTCGTCACTCTCTCCAACTCCTCAGCCTCGGCCGGGTCGTCGGCCTGCGCGCTCCGCTCGGCCTCGATGAACTGCCCGATCACCACCTCGGCGGCTTCCAGCCGGGCCACCTCGGCATCGACCTCGGCGAGTTCCTTGCGCAGCCTTTCGGCGCGGTCGGCCAGCACCACCCTTCGCTGCATCACCCAGACCAGTACGTCCGCCACCAGCAGCCCCCTCCCACCCGGCTCTCCTCGGAGCCTACGAGGCACTCCCAACCCGGCATCGCGATTCCGGCGAACCGGCAATGCGCCGGATGATCACCTGCTACCGATCACACCCCCGACCGGCACGAGCACCTCAGCCCCCGCCCATGCCAGCCCCATGACCAGCGAATTCAGGTTGAACAACGCTCAATGGTCAGGCGGGGACTGTCCGGGTCCGCAAGGTGTTTTTCCAGGATGGCCTGGGCCTGCACCGCCTTTTGGCTGCGGCTGTCAAGGGTGTGGACCCTGTTGACAAAACGCAGTTGCGGCAACGGATCAGGTCTTGCACACACGTCTTCGATCGCCTGCAGGTCACTCAGGAACTGTTCCACGGTGGTGGCAAGGGGAAGCTTGATGGTGGCCTGTGAGCACTCGACGCGGACCTGTCGCGTCCTGCCGGTCTCCAGGGAGGTCAGTGACAGTCCGCTGACGGTGCCACATATGCGGCGGACGACGGCACCGAAACGGTCCAGACCAAAGTCGTCGATCCGCTCACCCCGTGACACCGAGTACTCGTCGACCCGGCCTCTGCCGTCCATGATCTGGTTGCGGATTTTGATGACCCCGTGGTCATCGAGGCAGCGGGTCGCGAACTCCAATCCGAACTCGTCGTCACGAAAGTAGGGGTCCAGCATGTGCTGCCCCACCCCGTAGCTCAGCGCGTAGGTGCCGCGGCCGGTGCGCATGAGAATGAGTCCCGCCGCGGCGCGGCTGCGTTCCTTGACGTCCAGTCCGGTGATGGATTCCACCGCGCTGCACCAGTCGGCGCGCTCTCGGGGAACGCCTCCGGTGATCAGCAAGCCCTCCATCCCCTGGCGGGTGAACTCTCTGACCTGGTAGTCCTCACTGTCGAGGTATCTCTCGCGGACGAACGTGCGCAGTTCCGGGGTGGTGCCCTCGGAGGGCCTGAGCCGGTGGAGGGTGGACTTACGGGTGGCGGATCGGGACGTGCGGCTACTACCCAAGACAGCCTCCACACACGCGAAGCAGTTGAAGGCACTACGAAAGCAGACAGGGTGCCGTCTTCACCACCGAACAGATCTATCCGCCCCCAAGCGGCATGCCCTGCGGACGGAAGCTGCACAGGGCACCCACCGGCAAGCTCCTCGAACTACCACCGACGGCACCCAAGGCTCATGGCCCCTGACACCGAACTCTCCGGCATCTGCGCCTACTTCTGCGTCCGCGTCCGGTCACCCGCCACTACCGCCAGCAATGCCACCCGCGTCCCCCGCACCAAAGAGGAACTCACCAACCTCGACACCACCCGACCGGCCCCGCCAAGTAGCAGCTCACCGGAACTGCACAACACCCGGCCATGCCGCGCAGACGACATACACGCAGGTCAGACAACCACCACCCCGCTCAGAGCACTCCAGACACCGCCAAAATCACCCAGAAGATCTGAAAAACCCCAGCTCGCAGACCCAGCCGCAGCGCAGAAGAACTGGGCGACGACACCGCAAGGAACTGCTCGACCTGCCGGAGGCCGGGATGGTGTGGGAGCCGGACGAAGAGGCGTGGGAGAACAAGCTCGCCGCGCTCCGGTCCTACCGGCGGGCCACCGGGCACCTCGCACCCCGCCAGGACGCCGTGTGGGGTGAGGGTGAGGGTGAGGCGATGGTGCCCGTCGGGCAGCACATGGCCAACCTCCGCCGCAAGGGCGGCCTGGGGAAGGCCCCGCAGCGGGCAGGGGAGCGGGCGAAGCAGCTGAAGGCGATCGATGAGGACTGGAACTGCCCCTGGCCGCTGGACTGGCAACGCCACTGCCGCGTCCTCGCCGACCTCGCCGCCGACGAACCCTACGGCCATCTGCCCGACATCCAGCCCGGCGTCCTCTTCGACGGCGACGACATCGGGCGGTGGCTCCAGCGGCAGAAACAGCCGGGCACCTGGGCGCAGCTGTCCGCCGAGCAGCAGGAACAGCTGACCGGGCTGGGCGTCAAGCCCGCCCAGGCACCGTCTCCCGCCCCGGCAGCCGGGCGTACGGCGAAGGGCACGAGCAAGGCACAGCAGGCATTCCAACGCGGCCTGACAGCCCTCGCCCAGTGGGTCGAACGGGAAGGTCAACGGCCGGTACCACGCGGCCACAGCGAACAGATCGCCGTCGACGGCGAGGCGGAGCCGGTGATCGTAAAGCTGGGCGTATGGGTCTCCAACACCAAGCAGCGGCGGGACAAACTCACCCAGGACCAGCGCGACGCACTACGAGAGCTGGGCATCGGATGGGCATAGCAGGCCGTGGCCCATGCCTGTTGCGGCACACCCCTCGACACCCACCCCAGACATCCATGAGCATGTCAACTCCCCTAAAGAGGAGTTGCACAGTGAACAGAACGACAGGAGCCCGACGCCGACTCGCCGCGATGGCGGGTGCGATGGTGGCGGCCGCGGGCATCATGCTGTCCGGCGCCACCCCGGCCTCAGCCGCGGACTACTACTACGAGCTCCCCTACCCGGCCGGCGAGGCCTACCAGGTCACGCAGGGCCCGGAGGGCACGTACTCGCACACCGGCCCCTACAACGAGTACGCCTGGGACTTCGGTCTCCCCACGAACTACGAGGTCTCCGCCGCCCAGGGCGGCACGGTCCTCGTCTCGAACTGGTCCCCGTACTGGCAGAACGGCATCGAGGTAATCATCCGACACTCGAACGGCCAATGCACCCACTACGCCCACCTGAACCGGGCCATCTACAACACCGGTGACTGGGTCCCGCAGGGCCGGGTCATCGGCTGGTCGGGCAGCACGGGCGCGTCAAGCGGACCCCACCTGCACTTCCAGGTGATCAACTGCAACACCCGGGTGGGCATCCCCGCCACACTCCAGGGCTGGGTGCCGTACACCGGGTCGTGGCCGGTCAGCGTCAACTCATACGCCTGAAACACATGAGTGCGCGCATCCCCCTCCCGCCGGGCAGGGACGTTGCGAGGTCGCGGATTGCGTGAGCTTGCCCTGTGATGGGCGGTCATGCCGGTTGGGCCTGGATGCGAGTGCAGGCACGGCCTCGGTGATCATGTAGGTGTCGAATCCGCATGACCACAACCGAAGACCGTGCCTGCTGTCTCAGCTTCTCCCATGCCTTCCGGGCTGGTGCAACTGGCCTGTACCCCATCGCCGCAGCCGTTGCCCGATGCGGTGTGCCTCGTCCGGTTCCTCACCGGCCTGAGGGATCCGCGTGATCGCCGGGGCCGGCGTTTCCCGCTCACCGCGATCGTTTCGGCCGCGGCCGCCGGTGTTCTGGCCGGCGCCCGGTCCCTGACCGCGATCGCCGAGTGGATCGCGGACGCGCCCGAGTGGGTCCTGCGTGCCCTCGGATTCACCGTCAATCCGTTCACCAGGTCGGTCACCGTCCCGCACACCACCACGGTGATGCGTCTCCTCGGCCGCCTCGACGGCGACGCCTTCGATGCCGCGATCAGCGCGTTCCTTCAGGCCAGGGCCCATACACGGCAGAGCGGAGAAGCCCGGTGGCGGGCGGTGGCCGTCGACGGGAAGCAGTTGCGCGGCACACGCACGGGCGGAGGGAAAGCGGTATGGCTGATCGCCGCGATGGACCATGCCGGAACTGTGATCGCCCAGGGGCAGGTCGACGCCAGGAGTAACGAGACGCCCGCGTTCATCCCGCTGCTGGACAACCTCACCTTGGAGAACACCGTGGTCACCGCGGACGCCACCCACACCCAGCACGCGAACGGCCTGTGGCTGCGGGAACGCGACGCCCACTACATCGCCGTAGTGAAACGCAACCACCCCAGCCCGCACGAACAGTTGAAGAACCTGCCCTGGACCGACGTCCCCGTTGACCACAAGGACCGCACGAAGGGCCGGGGCCGCCTGGAGATCCGCCACCTCAAGACCGTCGCCTTCCGGCACCTCGACTACCCCGGCGCCCGCCAGGCCCTGCGCGTCATGCGCTGGCGCAACGACCTGACCAGCAAGAAAATCACGATCGAACGGATCTACTTCGTCACCAGCCTCCCGCCCGGCGCCGCCACGGGCGCACAGATCGCCGACTGGATCCGAGGACACTGGAAGATCGAGAACCAACTCCACCACGTCCGCGACACCACCTTCACCGAAGACGCCTCCACCATCCGGACAGGCAATCTGCCCCGAGTGATGGCCACCCTCCGCAACCTCGCCATCAGCACCCTCCGGCAGGACGGACGCACCAACATCGCCGCCGCCACCCGCCATCACGCCCGCCACCCGCACCGACCACTGGCCACCCTCGGATGGACGTGATCAACCCAGACTCACGTGCTCAACCGGACGAAACGACAGCACGCAACGTCCCTGCCGAGCACCCGGAGGCCGCCGGCATAGCGGCCTCGATCGGCTCGGTCGGCGACGCCTACGACAACGCCCTCATGGAGTCCACGATCGGCTTGTTCAAGACCGAACTGATCAAGCCCGGACGGCCCTGGCGAACCCTTTCCCAGGTCGAACTCGCCACCGCCGAGTGGACCGACTGGTACTGCCACCGCCGACTTCATGGTGAAATCGGGCACATCCCACCCGCCGAATACGAGACCAACTACTACCGCGAAACCCCGAAACCCCAGGTCACAACCACAATCTGAAGTCTCTACCGAACCCGGGACGGTTCAATCGCGGTTGTCGAGCATGGGGTAGATGAGGATCTGCCGGGCCAGGTGGATGCCTTCCTGACGGGCGCGGATCGCCGTGGTCGCTGCCAGGGTGCCTCCGGCGCTTTCGCCCATCACCGCGACCCGAGCCGGGTCCACACCGAGCTCGTCGGCGTGTTCGAGCAGCCAGGTCAACCCCGTGTAGACATCGTCGGTGAGAGTCGATCCGGTCACTTCCGGGGCCAGCCGGTACTCCACCGACAGGAAAGGAACACCGGCAGAGGCGACGTACTGGGCGATGAACGGTGCGAAGTGCGCCACCTCGCCGGCGACCAGACCGCCACCGTGGGCGTGGACCACGGCCGCGGAGGGGTCGGTGACGCCGAGCGGGGTGAACCAGTGCAGATCGATGCGCGCGCCGTCCTGCGTGGCCGCGCTGAACACCTGATGTCCGACCTCAAGCCGATCCAGATCAGCGGTCAGGGCCGGATAGAGGGCGGCAACGGTCTCCCACCAGGTCTTCCAGTCACCGGGCGCCAGCGGCTCGGGCGCGGCGTCAGCGGCACTGGCGGCGAGCACGGATGACAGTTCGGGGTCGAGAGAAAAAGACATGGTGCATGCTCCGGCGTTGCTGGGGTGTGTCTTCACGGTTGCTCTTGTCGCTGAGGCGCAGGTGTCCGGCCGAGGCGAGCCGACGTGCGTGCTGGAAGGCGGTCGACGGGGCCTTCCAGCACATCGCGGGTATCTGTCAGCGCCCCTGGGTGAGGTCGATGCCGAGCTGGCGGAGAAGGCCGACGTTGTCGTACTGGACCCACTCCTCGGCCAGTCGGCCGTCCTCTCGGTAGCGGAAGTGGTTGATCAGTTCGAGTCGCATCAGCTGCCCGTTCGGTGCGATCGTGCCGACCGGGGATGCCTCGAAGGGCGCGGTGAAACGGCCCGACATGCAGGTGCGCGCGCTAACGTACTCACCCTGGCTGATGAGGGCGCGGCGCTCACATGCGAATCCCTCGAACGCGGTACGCATGGCCGTGAAGAAGGAACGGAGCTGCGCGTACGTCAGGTCACCGTCGGGTCCGTGGAATATGAAATCGTCAGCGAAATAGGCATTCAGCTGCTTGTCGTCGCCCACGGCGATCGCCTCGCGGCCGATCCGCACCAAGGCCCGCGCACGCTCGTCGTACCGGGTGTCGTCAGAAGAAATGAACTCGCTCATACCAGAAGCCTTTCAGAGATGGTGGCGTTGTCACCGCTTTCGACAGTAGCCCACGAAAACCCTTTTCCAGGCCCTGCATCATATGCAATTATTAATCCACTCCCATAACCTTTTTGCATGGCTCGGGCAGCTATGATGCTCCCATGCCCGAACTCAGCATCAGCGCTCTGCGCGTCGTGCGCGCAGTGGCCACGCACGGCTCCCTGAGCGGCGCCGCGCGCACGCTCGGCTACTCCCAGTCCGCCGTCTCCCGCCAAGTCTCAGCCGCGGAGAAAGCCGCGGGACAGGTGCTCTTCGTGCGCGGCGCACGCGGTGTCCGGACGACGCGGGCGGGAGAGATCGTCGCCCGCTTCGCCACCGAAACCCTCACCGGCCTCGACCGGCTGGACGAACGTCTCGATGAGCTGACCTCCGGGCCTCAGGTGCGGATTCGGGTAGGGGCGTTTCCATCAGCGAGCGCCGCCATGCTCCCTTTCGCACTGGCCAGGGCACTGGAGCAGTTCCCCAGGATGACGTTCGCGCTCACGGAGGCGTCCTCACCCCAGCTCGTGGACCAAGTCGTTTCGAAGCGACTGGACGTCGCGGTCGTGGCTTCCGGACCGGGTCTGCCGCAGCCGGCCCTTGAAGGGCTGCGTCTCTCCCCGCTGCCGGGCGGCGAACTGATGGTGGGCGTGCCACGCGGGCACCCGCTCGCCGGAACGGAAGGCGCCGTGCCAGTGCGTGAACTCGCCCACGCGGCATGGATCATCGGCAAGGGCGCCAGGGACGAACCGCAGTTCGGCGCCTGGCCCACGCTGGCCGACCCTCTCATCGCCTTCCGCGCACGGTCCTGGCTCAGTCGTTTCGGACTTGTTGCCGCCGGTCTCGGTGTCTGCATCATCCCCGGGTTTCTCGCCCCAGTGGTCCCGCAGAGTATTTCCCTGGTACGCGTGGACGACCCGAATTGGCTGGGAAGGAATATTTTCGCGATCACGAGAAACGACGGGGTGGAAAACAACGAAATCCTGGTCCGGGTCCTGCAGGAATCCTTTGCGAATCAGCAGAGAGACTGACCCCGCGCACGCAGGCGCGGGTACCGGCTCATGGAGGTCCTCGGCCCGCGCAGAGAATGCCGGCCTCCCGGACGAAACCGATGGTCTCCTGCACCAGCGACACCAGCCGGTCGTTCTCCGCTCTCAGAGAGCGGTATGTGGCGTGATGCCGCGTTTGTTGTCGCTGGCACGTGTGGCACTGGCGTATCGAGACTGATCGGGGAGTCCTGTCGTGCTGGAGTGTTCTTCGTGAGCGACCGCCAGCCCCACAAGAACGACTTATCCGACGAGCGGTGGGCCCTGATCGAGCCCGTCATCGCCTCCTGGAAGGCCCGGCATCCCTCCGTCAGTGGCCATCAGGGCGCCTACGAGATGCGGGAGATCGTCAACGCCCTGCTCTACCAGTCCCGTACCGGCTGCCAGTGGGACTACCTCCCCCACGACCTGCCCCCGGTCGGCGCGGTGAAGTACTACTTCTACAAGTGGCGCGACGACGGCACCGACCAGACCATCCACGACCTGCTGCGCTGGCAGGTCCGCGAGAGCCGGGGGCGCAAGGCCGACCCGAGCCTGGTGGTGCTCGATACCCAGAGCCTGGACGTGGCCGCCGGGGTGCCCGCCGACACCACCGGAAGGGACGCGGCAAAAAAGTCCCAGGCCGCAAGCGCGGCCTGGCAGTTGATGTTCTCGGTCTGGTGATCGCGGTGGTGGTGCTGGCCGCGTCCGCGCACGACAACGCCGCCGGCATCGCCTTGCTGGACAAGGTCGCCGCCGACACCGACACGGTGCAGAGGGCCCTGGTCGACCAGGGGTTCAAGACCGCCGTCGTCGACCACGGGCAGAAGGTGGGCATCGACGTCGAAGTCGTCGAGCGCAACCCGGCAGGCAGCGGGTTTGTCCCGCAGCCCAAGAGGTGGGTAGTGGAACAGGTGAACGGGATCATGATGCTGCACCGCAGGCTGGTACGGGACTACGAGCACCGGCCCGCCTCCGCCGAGTCGAGGGGTACTGGGCCATAAGCGACCGGATGGCCCGGATGCTCACCGCGACCTCCACCCCCACTTGGCGCCAGCGAGCTGACCTTGGGAGCGGTGCTGACGCACCTGGAGGAGCAAGAGCGCGAGATCGCCGCGCAGGCCGAAGCTACGCGGGGACGCATCGCGGAACTCACCGCGCAACTGGAGGAGTTCGACCGGGTCGCCGAGGAGATCCGCATCACCCGCAAGACCCTGCTGGCACTGCCCGATCGGTCCCCGCCGACGCCGCCGGCCGCAAGGCTGCCGGACCATCCGGCCTGCCGGCAGATCATGGCGTTTGGGCCTTGTCCCAAGGCCAGGTAGTTAGCGTTTTCGCAGGTCAGGCAAGTGGCGGTGAAGAAATCTTGACGTAGAACAACGGAGCTCGTTGGTACAGGCAGTCG
>NZ_JBHXQZ010000097.1:0-2852 GCF_042717095.1 Streptomyces sp. NPDC058632
CCTCCACCCTGTCTGCCGTCGACAGGGCCTGGGCCCGGTGGCCCTCGGTCAGGTCTCCCGGCGCGGGGCCGGGGGCAGTGCCGCCGGCACGTGGGGCCGCCCGATGGCGTGCCGGCCGACCGCCGGGACGCGCTGCCACTGCGGCTGCCGGTCCGCGCTCTGACGGGCGCTGCTCGCCCCCGCGCTGTAGGCGCCGTACGACCCGCCGCCGACGGAACCGCCGAACGTCCCCGAGCCGTGGCCGACGGACGAGCCCGTACTGTGCGGGACGCTTCCGAAGGCGGTGAAGCCCAGCTTCTCCTCACCGCTGCGGTCACCCGGCAGCGAGCGGAAGGACTTCACGTACTCGGCGTAGAGCGCGTCGTAGATCGGCGTGGCCGAAGGGCCGCCCGCGGAGTCCTGAGCCGACCGCACGGGGGCGGGGACCAACGGGAAGGGCGGGCGGCGGGGAACGTCGTATGCGTGCACATATCTCCCAACGACCCCGCCCGGCAAGGGATGCGGCCGTGATGCGGGTTTTCGCCGGTCACCGACCTGTCGGCCGGGTGCCAGTCGGTCGTCGGGTGTCGGCCGTCGGCCATCGGCCGGTCAGAGACCGGCGAGCGGCAGTGCCGCCGCGACCAGCCTTCCGTTCGCCGCGGCCCTGTCCAGCGCGTCGCGCAGCAGGTCCTCGCGCGGCTGACGGCCGATCGAGCCGACCGGGGCCGCGAACAGCAGTACCTGCTGGTGCTTGTTGGCGGCCGCCCGCCAGCCCTCGGTGACCTGGAGCGGCTGGTGGGCCTGCCACCAGGCCACCGGCTGCCCGCCGTTCGGATTCGGCTGGAGCACCGCGTGCAGTTGCCCCACGGCCAGCAGGACCGACCAGCCGTGCAGCACGGACGGCGCGGTGGACAGCTCGGTCACGGGCATGAAGCCCTGCTCGATGAGCAGCGGCAGGAAGTCGTCGCCGGACCCGAGCGAACCGGGCCGCGCCACCGGCGCGGTCGGCTCGACGACCAGCGCCGGGTGCAACTCCCCGGCGATCAGGACCAGTCCGCTGGTCACGCCGAGCACGGCCTGCTCCGGCACGACGTGCTGCGCGGCGTGACCAGCGGACTGGGCCGGGGCCGTCTGCGGGGCCTGTACGGCCTGCGCCGGCGGGGCCGCGGCGTCGCCGTGGATGGACCGCACGGCGCCCTGGAGCTGTGCCTCGGTGACCTGGACGACCTGCGAGGGCAGGCAGGTGGAGTGGGCGAAGGCGAGAACGGCGGTCTCGTCCCCGATGAACAGGACAGTGCTGGTCCGCTCCTGCTCCGGATCGCCCGGTGTGCGGCAGGAGGTGCAGTCGTAACCGCCCGGGGTGGAATCTCCGGCGAGCAGGCGGTCGGCTTCTTCGTCGCCGATCTCGGCGCGTACCTCGTCGCTGACGTCGAGCATGCGCGGCACGGGTGACTCCCTCGGGATGCGGTGCGTGGCGAGGCCGGGTGGGGCCCGGCCCGCGATCCGGGGCGGGCCCCCGGCTCATACAGATGACAACGGGCGATCTGTGGCGGGAGTCACGCCCGGGAGCGAACGGAATCGAACCATCCTGCGCACACGGTCACTTCCGGCACGGAACCGGACACTCACCGTCAACTGCCCGCAACGTCAATGCCGTTGAACGAGTGAGGTGGCTCACAGGATGCACGGCCCACTGGTCGACAAATCACGAAATCAAGGAATGAAGTAGGTGTCCGGAAAATGCCGCTACCGAGGGTAATCCCGAACTGGCCTGCGAGGACGGGGAGTTACTTGATGCCGGCCCGGTCGGCTGCCTAGATTCCTCCGCCGTGTGCAGCGAGCACCGCCCGGGAACGTCCGCCGACCGCACCAGCCGGATCCAACGCACCACCGGATCCTTCGCACGACCCGACGGCGGACGGGGCGAGCGCGACATGCCGTGTCCCATGACGCGGAGGTGGCGCTTCGCCCCGGGGGACCCCGGGTCCTCGGAGAGGGAACTACATGTCCGATTGTGCCGACACCACCCGCGACGACGCCCGCAGGACCCGGAAGGGCCCCAAGCCCCGTACCGCGGCGGCTCTGGCCGGCGCGGCACTGCTCGCGCCCCTCGGACTGCTGGCCTCGGCCGGCAGCGCCGCGGCGGCGGACAGCGGAGTGTGGGACCGCATCGCACAGTGCGAGAGCGGCGGCAACTGGCACATCAACACCGGCAACGGCTACTACGGCGGGCTCCAGTTCTCCGCCTCCACCTGGCGCGCGTACGGCGGCACGGCCTACGCGCCGACCGCCGACCGGGCCACCAGGACCCAGCAGATCGCTGTCGCCACCAAGGTCCAGCAGGGGCAGGGCTGGGGCGCCTGGCCCACCTGCTCGGCACGTGCCGGAGCGTCCGGAAGCGCACCGGGCGCCGCCTCGGCGACCGCCGAGGAAGTCCCGGCGAAGCCCGCGAAGCCGGCGGAGTCCTCCCGGCGGTCGACGTCGTCGAACCAGTCGAACCAGTCCACCCAGCCGAAGCGGTCAATCCCGTCGAAGGCGCCGGCCCAGTCGTCGGGCGGCGCGCAGCGGAGCTCCTCCGGCGGTGGCTACACCGTCCGCGCGGGCGACACCCTGAGCGCCGTCGCCGCCCGGCACGGCACCACCTGGCAGCAGTTGCACGCCGTCAACAGGGCCGTCATCGGCGGGGACCCCGACGTGATCCTGCCCGGACAGCGTCTCGTGCTCTGATCCGCCCTGGCCGCACCGGGTTCCGAGGTGAGGCGGGGTCCCGGGCCGGCCCCCGGGTGCGGCCCCCCGGCCGGGCCGCCCCCATGGGGGCCACCGCGGTGGCGTAAAAAAAAAAAACCCAGCCCCCCCAACAAATTTTGTATATA
>NZ_JBHXQZ010000097.1:2862-29364 GCF_042717095.1 Streptomyces sp. NPDC058632
ACCCCCATACTTCTGGGTCCGGGGGGCTGGTTTTTGTTTAAAAGCCCCCGGCCCCCCCGGGGTCCCGGGGGGGGGGGGGGCCCCGGCGGGCGGCGGGTTTCCGGCCGCCGGACGGGACCGCCCCTTTGCGGGCAACGGTTGTCCGCAAAGGCTGACAGACTCGGCCCATGGTGGAGACCTCGGCACGTCTGCTGCGTCTGCTGTCCCTGCTCCAGGCGCACCGGGAGTGGTCCGGCGCCGATCTGGCCGGGCGGCTGGGGGTCAGCTCCCGGACCCTGCGCCGGGACGTGGACCGGCTGCGCGAGCTCGGCTACCCCGTCAACGCCAGTCCCGGAACCGGCGGTGGCTACCAGCTGGGCGCGGGGGCCGAACTGCCGCCGCTGCTCCTGGACGACGACGAGGCCGTCGCCGTCGCGGTCGGGCTGCGCGCGGCGGCCGGGCAGGGCATCGAAGGCATCGGGGAGACCTCGGTGCGGGCCCTGGGCAAGCTGGAACAGGTACTGCCGGACCGGCTGCGCCGCCGGGTCGGCGCCCTGAACGCCGTCACCGTGCCGATGCTGCGCGGACCGGGCGCCGACGCCGTCGATCCGGCCCTGCTCACCGAACTCGCCCAGCTCTGCCGGGACACCGAACACCTGCGCTTCGAGTACCGCGGCCATGACGGCGCGACGAGTCGCCGCACCGTGGAACCGCACCGCCTGGTGTGCTCGGAACGCCGCTGGTACCTGGTGGCCTGGGACCTCGGCCGCGAGGACTGGCGCACCTTCCGGGTGGACCGTGTCACCCCGAAGCCTCCGCACGGCCCGCGCTTCGTCCCGCGTGAGCCCCCGGCCGGGGACCTGGCCGCCTATGTCTCCCGGGGCATCTCCACGCGCGCGTACGCCTCGCAGGCGGAGATCCGGCTGCTGGTGCCCGTCGAGGAGGCCGCGGAGCGGATCTCGCCCTCCGTCGGCGCGCTCCGGGCGGACGGGCCGGACACCTGTGTCCTGAGCACCGGGGCGGCGAGCTTCGACGTCCTGACGGTCCACGTGCTGCTGCTGGGCTTCGAGTTCGAGGTGCTGGAGCCGACAGGGCTGACCGATGCGATCGCCACGGCCCGCGACCGGCTCTCCCGCGCCCTGTCCCGGGCGGGGGGACCGGACGCGGCGAGTCGACGCCGGGGCGGGCGGATCGTGTGAGGGAACGGCGGATTTTCCGTGGGGGAACCGCCTTCGGGGCGCGCCTGCGGTCACGGCGACGGAATGGAATGGCCCGAAGGGGTCCGGGGTACTTCTCCAGGAATCCTCCGCCGGGTTTATCCGCGCCGTCGGCGCGATGCCCGGGAATTGTGTTCGACCCCCGGACGCAGAGGCTTCGAATCACCCATTCGTGTGATGGTCGTGGGCATAAACGCCTGTCGTGATCCTGTGACAGAAGTGTGACCGCCGGGGGATCTCGGGCAGGTGTTCCCGGTTCGGCCTTCCCCGTCCGCCGGGCAGGGCATAGCGTGACCGTATGGCACCCATTCCGACACCTTCCGCGGAACCCGACGACAGCCCGGACGCCTATGTGGGCCTGCCCGCGGACCGGGCCGAGCAGCTCGCGCGCGAGCGCGGCTGGGCGACGGTCCGGGCGCTGCCGCCGGGCGCGATCATCACCATGGAGTACCGCGTGGGACGGCTGAACTTCGAGGTGAAGGACGGCACGGTGGCGAGGTCCTGGAAGGGCTGAGACACGGCGACGGCCCCGGTTCCGCGAGGGAACCGGGGCCGAGGTGTGCGTACCGGGCCGTCGCCGCGGGGCCCGGCGGGACCGTCAGGGGCGGGTCGCCGGGGTGTTGCCGTGCGGGTGGCGCTCGCCGTGCGGCGGGCGGCGGCTGCCGGTCGGGGTGACCGGTGTGCGCTCCGCACGCGTCGAGTGCGGTCCCGGCGCCCGGTGGGCGGCCGGCCGGCCGGCCGGGCGGGACGCCGAGACCGGCTCGGGGGCCGCGCCGCCCTCACGGCCGGTGAGCGGCTTGAGCACGACCGGTCCCGCGACGGTGGCCGTGGGTGCCGTTTGGTCCCGCCGGGCCTGTCGGCGGTCGCGCCAGTGGTCGCGCCAGCCGAAGATCCGGTCCTCGGCACGGGCGATCAGAGGCTCGAACCAGGGCAGGGCCAGCAGGATCAGCAGGCCAGCCACCCAGCCGAGCAGGACGTCGCTCAGCCAGTGGGTGCCGATGTAGACGGTGGAGAGCCCGACGCCGAGCGAGGTCACCGCGGACACGGCGGACAACCAGCGCCGCGCCCAGGGAGCGGAGGCCAGATAGGCCAGGATTCCCCAGGTCACCACGGCGTTCGCGGTGTGACCGCTGGGAAATATACTGCCGCCGAGCCACATCTCGTTGGAGCCGATCTCGGTCGCGTAATGCGGTCCGAGGCGCCCCATGCCGTACTTCGCGGCACCGACGGTGACGTTGAGCAACAGCAGGGAGACCGCGAGCGCGAGCAGCGGACGCAGGGTGTGCTGCCGCCAGGAGCGCCAGCCCAGCCAGGCCGCGACCATCACCGCGGTCGGACCGCGCTGGCCGAGCACCACGTAGTAGTCGACGAAGGCGTGCAGCTCCGCCCACTGCTCGTACGGGCGGAAGAACATCACCTGCCAGTCCAGCCGGACCAGCCAGGACGTGATGACGACGGCCCACACGATTGCCACGTAGAAGGCCAGGGTGGAGCCGAAAAGCACCGTCCGGTGCCGGCTCATTCGAGGCACGTCGAGGTGGGCCGGTCGTTCCGGCTCACGATCCAGCCTCGCGAACACCCGGTCCAGACGGGTGGTCTTCCGTTCGGTACGCACCCAATCGACGTTACAGGGAGTGAACGCGCTTCCCCGTCGAATCAGCGGCTTTGTGATGACGATGTGATGTGGGATTGCTCTCAAGGCGGCCTTTATTTTCCGCGAATCGGCAATCGCCGGCGGTCGCCGCCTTCAATTCCTTTGATCATTCGAGGGGGCAGTTTTATCGCGCTTTTAGAATGCGTTCACCGAAGGCTGGTGCGGATTTTCCCCGGTGCTCACCGCTCGTCGGCACGGGAGGGGCGGGGCAGGGCCCGCGGGAGCGGTCAGGGCGGCCCGGAGCCGTTCAGCCAGAAGGCGCCGTACACCGCGGAGGCCACCGCGACGGACCCCACCACCAGCGCCGAACTGGGCGTACGCAGCCGGGCCAGGGCCAGGGCGGGGGGCAGCAGCAGCGGGAAGGCGGGCATCAGCAGACGCGGTTTCGAGCCGAAGTAGCTCGACGCGCACAGCGCGAGGAGGGTGACGACACCGGCGTACACCAGCAGCGGGAGCGGCTGGCGCTGCCGTACGCAGAGCACGTACAGCCGCACCAGCAGCCCGACCCCGAGGACCAGCCCGAGCCCCGCCGGGGCCGACGGAAACGACGTGAACTTCTCCGCCGTGAACCGGGCGAAGGCGAAACCGCCGTCGAACCCGTTCCGCCAGCCCGCCTGCACCTCGAGATACCCGAACAGGCCCTCCCCGGTCCGGTGCCCGACCCACAGAACGTAACCGGCGGCACCGAGCGGAGCGACGAACAGGCCGAGCGCCCGGCGGACACCCGCCCCGGGGGCGCCCGGCAGGACGGGCACGCCCCCGGCACGGGTCATGCGCCGGGTGTTCCCCTCCGGGGCGGCGCGTTCCCCGGAGCGCGCGCCGTCCGCCGTCGTCGAGCCACCACTCCCCCCGAACGAGCGGCGCTCGCCCTCACGGGTGCGGCGGTCGTGCAGGAAGGAGACGACGCCCGCCGCCCAGACGGCCGTGACCACCGCCAGTCCGACCGGGCGGGTCAGACCGGCCAGCGCCGCCAGGACCCCGGCCGTCACCCAGCGCCCGGTCAGCACCGCGTACAGCGACCACGCGGCGAGCGCCGTGAACAGGGACTCGCTGTACGCCATCGACTGGACGATCCCGACCGGCAGCACCGCCCAGAGCAGCACCGCGCACACCCCGGCCCGCGGCCCGTACACGTGGTCCGCCACCGCGAAGATCCCCCAGGCCGCGGCGAGCGAGGCCGGCACGGCGACCACGAAGCCCCCGTCCGCGTACGACAGCGGCGACACCGCCGCCACCAGTCGCTCCAGCCAGGGGAGCAGGGGGAAGAAGGCCAGGTTCGAGTGCACGTCCCCGTTCGCCAGGCGCACCTCGTAGCCGTACCCCAGTTCCGCGACCCTCGTGTACCAGAGGGCGTCCCAGCGGGCCGTGAGCAAGGTGTACGCGCTCGTGCCGCGTGCCTCGCTCCACAGGGCCAGGACGAGGAGGCCCAGGGCGCGCACGGCGGCGTACCCGAGGAGCGCCGGCGCAGCCCTGCGCAGTGCTCCGGGGCGGGCCGGCGCGGCACGGGTCTCGAGATCGGTCACGGGCCCGATTATCGACCGGGGGCACGGCCGGTCCGTCCCGCGGGGCGTGCGAACCCCCGGAGCGGGCCTCGGGAAGCGGTGGGCAGCGGTGCGGAAGTGGCGCACGCCACACCTGTGTGCCCGAGATGTGAGAGGCCCGCCACTCGATACCGGCGCGGCCTCGCGTACGCTGCCTGTCACTCGCCGTTCGTTGCGCGGGCCGGAGCCGTACCGCTCCTCTCCGGCCGAGTCACGGGGGAGTCCCCCACCCCGTGAGCCCGCCGAGGGCGAGGGAACATCTGGGAGGTCTGTACATGTCCGGGACGACCACGGCCGCCGCGCTGCGCCGTAGGGCGGCCGGGGCCGGTGCCAACCGCTGGGTGGTACTCGTCGTCCTCTGCGCCAGCCTGCTGCTCGTCGCCGTCGACGCCACCGTGCTGCACGTGGCGGTCCCCGCCGTCACGGAGGACCTCAGGCCCGGCGCGATGGAACTGCTCTGGATCGTCGACGCCTACCCGCTGGTCTGCGCCTCGCTGCTGATCCTCTTCGGCACGCTGGGCGACCGGGTCGGCCGCAGGCGCGTACTCCTGCTCGGCTACGCCCTGTTCGGCGTCGCCTCCGCAGGGGCGGCCCTCGCGGACAGCGCGCCGGTGCTGATCGCGGCGCGGGCGCTGCTCGGCGTCGGCGGCGCGATGATCATGCCCGCGACGCTGTCGATCCTGCGGCAGGTCTTCCCCCACCGGCGCGAGCGGGCGCTCGCCATCGGCATCTGGAGCGCGGTCGCCGCGGCGGGCGCGGCGGTCGGACCGCTGCTCGGCGGTTTCCTGCTCGAGTACTTCTGGTGGGGTTCGGTCTTCCTCATCAACATCCCGCTGATGCTGGTCAGCCTCCCGGTGGGCAGGATCCTGCTGCCCGAGTCGAAGGGGGACGGCGCCGGCCCCTGGGACGTGACGGGCGCGCTGATGGCCGCCGCCGGCCTGTTCTCGATGGTCCTCGGTGTGAAGCGGCTCGGCGGTGAGTCCGCCGGGGGCCTGTGGACCGTACTGTCGCTGGCCGCGGGCGCCGCCCTGCTGGCCGCCTTCGTCCGCCGGCAGCGCCGGCGCGCGCACCCGCTGGTCGACCTGCGGATGTTCGCCCGGCCGGCGTTCAGCACGTCGGTGGGCTGCATCGTGCTGGCGATGCTCGCCCTGGTCGGTCTGGAACTGATCGCCGCGCAGTACCTCCAGCTCGTCCTCGGCCTCTCCCCGCTGGAGACCGGACTGCGCCTGCTGCCGCTGACGTTCGCCGCGATGGCGGCGGGGCTGGCCGGCGCGCGGCTGCTGCGCCGGTTCGGACCGCGCCGCATGGTCTTCTCCGGCTTCTGTCTGACGGCCGCCGCGGTGCTGCTGCTGACCTCGATGGGCGGGCAGGACAACCGCGTCCTGCTGCTGAGCGGGTTCGTCCTGCTCGGCTTCGGTCTGGAGACCACGCTGTTCGGGGCGTACGAGTCGATGTTGAGCGAGGCACCGCCTCAGCAGGCGGGCGGGGCCGCCGCCATAGGCGAGACCTCGTACCAACTGGGCGCCGGTCTCGGGATCGCGCTCCTCGGCAGCGTCATGAACGCGGCCTACGTGCCCGGCCTCAGGGACGTTCCCGGAGTACCCGCCTCGGAGTCCTCGCAGGCGCGGCACTCGCTGGGCGAGGCCTACGAGGTCGCCGCACAGCTGGGCGGGCCCGCCGGAGCCGCCCTGAGGGACGCGGCCCGCCACGCCTTCGTGCACGGGCTGCATGTGACCCTGCTGGCCAGCGCGGTCCTGCTGCTGCTCGGGGCCGTGATGGCGCTGCGGCTGCCGCGGACGATGCAGTGCGAGCCGGCGGCCGCGGGGGGAACGCCCGCCAAGGCGCTCCCGGACGGGCCCGCCCGGATCCCGGCCGATGCCCCGGCGGAGGCGGCCGATGTCCCCGCGCCGAGGGAGGCCGCGGAGTCCCGCGTCTCGGTGTGAGGCGTGCCGCGGGGCGGCCGGGTGGACGTGCGCGACACCGCGTCGTAACGTCGGCCCGAATCTGACCAGCAGTGCTGGTCGAGCAGCACGGGCCGTATCGGTACCGGCCGGGTCCGTACCGGCCGCATCCGCCCGGATCGGCCCCGGCCCGATCGCCCCGGAGGGTGTCCATGTCCGCGTCCGCGAAGTTGCCCCTCTTCGACCCGGCCGACCCGCTCGGCCTCGACGACCTGCTGGAGCCGGAGGACCTGGCCGTCCGGGACACCGTGCGTGCCTGGGCGGGGGACCGGGTACTGCCGTACGTCGCCGACTGGTACGAGAAGGGCGAGCTGCCCGGTATCCGCGAGCTGGCCCGGGAGCTCGGCGGGATCGGCGCGCTCGGCATGCCGCTCAGCGGCTACGGCTGCGCGGGCGCCTCGGCCGTGCAGTACGGGCTCGCCTGCCTGGAGCTGGAGGCCGCCGACTCCGGCATCCGGTCCCTGGTCTCCGTCCAGGGCTCGCTCGCCATGTACGCGATCCACCGGTTCGGCAGCGAGGAGCAGAAGCGGCAGTGGCTGCCGGGGATGGCCGCCGGTGAGGTCATCGGCTGCTTCGGGCTCACCGAACCCGACCACGGCTCCGACCCCGCCGCCATGCGGACCCACGCCAGGCGCGACGGCGGGGACTGGGTGCTGAACGGCCGCAAGATGTGGATCACCAACGGGTCGGTCGCCGGAGTCGCCGTGGTGTGGGCGCAGACCGACGACGGAATCCGCGGCTTCGTGGTGCCCACCGACAGGGCCGGGTTCTCGGCGCCCGAGATCAAGCACAAGTGGTCGCTGCGCGCCTCCGTCACCAGCGAGCTGGTCCTCGACGACGTACGGCTGCCCGCCGACGCCGCACTGCCCGAGGTGACCGGCCTGCGCGGGCCGCTCAGCTGCCTGACGCACGCCCGGTACGGGATCGTCTGGGGCGCGATGGGCGCGGCGCGCGCCTGTTTCGAGTCCGCCGTCGGCTACGCGACGTCGCGGGAGCAGTTCGGGCGGCCCATCGGAGGGTTCCAGCTGACGCAGGCCAAACTCGCCGACATGGCGGTCGAACTGCACAAGGGGATTCTGCTCGCCCATCATCTGGGGCGGCGCATGGACGCCGGCCGCCTGCGGCCCGAGCAGGTCAGCTTCGGCAAGTTGAACAACGTCCGCGAGGCCATCGACATCTGCCGCACGGCCCGCACGATCCTCGGTGCGAACGGGATCTCGCTCGAGTACCCCGTCATGCGGCACGCGACGAACCTCGAGTCGGTGCTCACCTACGAGGGCACCGTGGAGATGCACCAGCTCGTGCTGGGCAAAGCGCTGACCGGGATCGACGCGTTCCGGTAGGCCGGCCGGGGGCGGGCGGGGGAATGGAAATGGGGGGCAGGGGCAGGGCCGGCGAGCGGCCCTGCCTCAGCTCTGGTTGAAGAAACCGTCCGACCGGTGCGCCGCCGGTTCCCCGCTGACGACCTCGGTGTCGGCCGGGCTCAGCAGGAACACCCGGTTGGACACACGCTCGATGGAACCGCGCAGACCGAAGATCAGCCCGGCGGCGAAGTCGACGACGCGCTTGGCGTCACCGGCCTCCATCGCGGTGAGGTTGATGATGACGGGGACCCCGGCCCGGAACAGCTCGCCGATGGCGCGGGCGTCCCGGAAGCTGTCCGGGGTCACCGTGCCGATGCGGCGGCCCTTCTCCGCGGCGACGTCCGTGGCCACCTTGACCCGCGGATCGGTGACCCAGGCGTCCCCGGGCTCGGTTCCGTCGGAGTAGTCGTCGTCGTAGTAACGCTCGTCTTCGTTGTCGTCGACGAGGCCAAGCCAGGCACTTGCCTTGCGTACCGATCCCATGGACGCCTCCTCTCACAGCGGTCCTTCTTGCTTTCCGCATTCCTATGGTCGTCCATGATGCGGATGGCGCGCCAAGTGATTGGACGCCGCGCGGGGGGTTTGTGACGGTACTGGTGCAGGGCGCATCCGTCGAGAGCCCAAGCCCCCCAAGGGTCCCGACGTAAGCGGATGCTGACTGTGAGTGAAATATGATTCTTCTCGGCGTATGGGTGATCAGCGGCGCGTACGGGTGAACGCGGCAGTGGGTACGATGCCGCCGCTCCACTTCGGATCACCCACGGGGGGACATCATGTTCGGAATGGTCAGGCCCTGCCGGCACCGGCTCGGTGAACGGCTCACGGCTCAGTGGACGGCGCATCTGTGCGGGCTGTGTCTGGCGTTGCGCGGGGACCACGGGCAGCTCGCACGCGTCGTCACCAACTACGACGGGCTGCTCGTCTCCGTCCTGACGGAAGCTCAGACCGAACGGGCCGGTGCCGGACGGCGCACGGCGGGGCCGTGTCCGCTGCGCGGTATGCGGACCGCCTCCGTCGCACACGGTGAGGGAGCCCGGCTCGCTGCGGCCGTTTCGCTGGTCCTGGCCTCCGCCAAGGTGCGCGACCACGTCGCCGACCGGGACGGGCTGCTGGCCCGCCGCCCGGTGGCACTCGCCGCGCGCCGCGTCGCTGCGAGCTGGGACCGGGCCGGGGCGCGGACCGGTTCGGACGTCGGGTTCGACACGGCCGTCCTGGTCGACGCCGTCGACCGGCAGGCCGGCATCGAGACCCTTGCCGGCCTCGGCACCCCGATCCTCACCGTCACCGAACCGACCGAGACCGCCACCGCGGCCGCCTTCGCGCACACCGCGGTACTCGCCGGGCGGACGCGCAACGCCGGGCCGCTCGCCGAAGCCGGGCGGCTCTTCGGCCGGCTCGCCCATCTCCTGGACGCCGTGGAGGACCGTGAGGCCGACGCCGCGTCGGGCGCGTGGAACCCCCTCACCGCCACCGGCACTCCGCTCGCCGAGGCTCGCCGGCTCGCCGACGACGCCGTGCGTGGCATCCGGCTCGCGCTGCGCGAGGCGGAGTTCACCGACGGCGGTCTGGCTCACCGGCTGCTCGTCCATGAACTGCCCAACTCCGTAGATCGTGCCTTCAACACCGTTTCTTGTGCCCACGGTTCTCACCCCTACGCACCGCCCGGCACGCCGGGCGGCCCCGGCGGTCCGGTGCCGCCCGGGCCGCCGCGCCGGCGCGGGCTGGTCGCCGGGTGCGCGGTGTGGGTGGGGCTGTTCTGCACGTGCCAGTTGTGCTGCGGGACCTATGAGGACCCCTGGACCGGGGAGCGCAAGGAGGCCTGCTCCACCTGCGACTGCAGCGGGTGCTGCGACTGCTGCAGCTGTTGCGAGTGCTGCAGTTGCTGTGGTGAGGACGGCGGCTGCGACTGCGGGTGTGACTGCTGAGCCCGGGATACAGGGCGGCCCGACATGCCGTCCGGCGGTTGTCGAGTCCTTTGGAGCTTGTTCGGAGGATCGTTCGCAAGATTATTCGGAGGGGTTACTTCCGGACATCTCTGTGGTGTGAGCGGCCGGTTGCGGCACGGAGGTATCGGCTGGTGACGTGGGGATGTCGAGGGTCGTGCCGGACGGGTGATGCGCAGGGCGACGACCGAAAGGCACTCTTGCGTCGACCGGGCCGTGGACCGAATACTCACCCCCAGCGCTTGTCAGGAGCACGGCATGTTCGGAATCCGGGCGACCGGTCCCCTGACTGCGCCTCACGGGCCCCAACCCCACGAGGGCCCCCTACTTCCTTCATGGAGGAACGAGAAGTGAGGATCAAGCGCACCACCCCCCGCAGCGGCATCTCGAGACGTACCCGGCTGATCGCCGTCTCCACCGGTCTCGTGGCCGCCGCCGCGATCGCGATCCCCAGCGCGAACGCGTCCGAAGCTCCCACCACCTTCAGCTCCGCCGAGCTCAAGGGCGCCAGCGGTTCGGTGCTGGAAGCCGACGTCCCGGGCACCGCCTGGGCCGTCGACAGCAAGACCAACCGGGTTGTCGTCACCGTCGACAGCACGGTGTCCGAGGCCGAGATCGCGCAGATCAAGCAGGAGGCCGGCGCCGACGCCGACGCGCTGCAGATCAAGCGCACGCCCGGAAAGTTCACCAAGCTCATCCAGGGCGGCGACGCCATCTACTCGAGCAGCGGACGCTGCTCCCTCGGCTTCAACGTCCGCAGCAGCAGCGGCGTCGATTACTTCCTGACGGCCGGTCACTGCACCTCCGGCGCGGGCACCTGGTACTCCAACTCCGGCCGTACCTCGGTCATCGGCTCCACGGCCGGTACCAGCTTCCCGGGCAACGACTACGGCATCGTGCGCTACTCCGGTTCCGTCAGCCGCCCCGGCACCGCGAACGGCGTCGACATCACCCGTGCGGCCATCCCGAGCGTGGGCACCACCGTCATCCGTGACGGCTCCACCACGGGTACGCGCAGCGGCCGGGTCACCGCCCTCAACGCGACCGTGAACTACGGCGGTGGCGACGTCGTCTCCGGTCTCATCCAGACCACGGTCTGCGCCGAGCCCGGCGACTCCGGCGGCTCGCTCTACGGCAGCAACGGCACCGCGTACGGTCTGACCTCCGGCGGCAGCGGCAACTGCTCCTCCGGCGGCACGACCTTCTTCCAGCCGGTGACGGAGGCCCTGAGCGCCTACGGAGTCAGCCTCTACTAGGCCGGACGCCCGCCTGCCGGGGCCGGCCGGTACCACCGGTCCCGCAGCACAGGGCCTCACCGCGGCCGGCGCACGACGACGAGCCCCCGCACGCAACCAGCGTGCGGGGGCTCTCCCTTGCGTGGACCCGGCGTTGCCTTCGAGGAGACGGATCAGGGCATACCGGGGCGCGCCGGGCGGTGCCGGTCGCGGGATCACCTGATGCACCCCTTCGGACCCGGGGGCCGTGATGATCGGCAGCCCCGCGGTCGGCCGGGGATGCGGACCGGCCGGGTCGAGATCGAGGACGCCCCGCTGTCCGGCGCCATGAGGCGGTCCATGGCCCTCCGGGGCGCGCCGCGCCGGCGGACGGATTCCGGCCCCTGCCGTACGGCGTGGGCGAAGTTCGGCCCCTGTGAGATGACCCCGGGTGCGCCGGACGGCTGACGCGGTTGGCCGGGGGCGAGGTGCCGCCCTCGGTGCGGGGGGTCCGAGGGTCGGTGACGCCGTATCAGGTGACGTCGGCGTCTCGCTGGGCATCGCCAGAAGTTTTTACCGACGCGTAACTTCCTTGTAGGGCTACCCGCCCGTAACTTGACGAGTGAACAACAACCTCGTGATCCGGGTCACAGGGCGCAAGGCCGTCGCATTCTCCCCTTGACGTGCAAGGAGATCACACGATGCTGCCCTGGAAACGAGTGGTCAGACCCCTGGCCGCGCTCCTGCTGGCCGCCGCGGCCCTCACTGTCCCCACCGCCACCGCCACCGGTGCCCATGCCGCGGGCGCGCCCAGCTCGGGGTGGAACGACTACTCCTGCAAGCCGTCCGCCGCCCATCCCCGCCCCGTCGTCCTGGTCCACGGCACCTTCGGGAACTCCGTCGACAACTGGCTGGGCCTCGCGCCCTATCTGACCCACCGCGACTACTGCGTCTTCTCCCTCGACTACGGCCGACTCGACGGCGTCCCCTTCTTCCACGGCCTCGGCCCCATCGAGGAGTCCGCGCGGCAGCTCGACGTCTTCGTCGACAGGGTGCTCGCCGCGACCGGAGCGGCGAAGGCCGACATCGTCGGACACTCGCAGGGCGGCATGATGCCCCGCCACTACCTCAAGTTCCTCGGCGGCGCCGACGAGGTGAACGCCCTCGTCGGGATCGCCCCCAGCAACCACGGCACCACCCTCGCCGGCCTCACCCGCCTGCTGCCGTACTTCCCCGGCGTCGGGGACCTGCTGACCGAGGCCACCCCCGCCCTCGCCCAGCAGGTCGCCGGCTCGGACTTCCTCACCAGGCTCAACGCGGGCGGTGACACCGTGCCCGGCGTCCGCTACACCGTCATCGCCACCCGGTACGACGAGGTGGTCACCCCGTACCGCAGCCAGTACCTGAGCGGGCCGAACGTGCGCAACGTCCTGCTCCAGGACCTGTGCCCGGTCGACCTGTCCGAGCACGTGGCGATCGGGCTGATCGACCGGATCGCCTTCCACGAGGTCGCCAACGCCCTCGATCCGGCCCGCGCCCGCCCCACCACCTGTGCCTCGGCGTTCAGCTGACACGTGCAACCGCCGTACGCGTGTCGGGGCCCGTCCGGCCTGAGCCGCCGGACGGGCCCCGGGTCACGGTCGACACGAGGTCGGTGATCGACGCGGGGTCAGCGGCCGTGCCGCCCGCTCGCCGCGCGCCGCCGGGTGGAGGCGAACAGCGCCGCCGAACCGAGCGCCAGGGCGGCGGCCCCGCCGACCATCAGGTACGGGGTGTTCCCGTCGCCGCCGGTCTCCGCGAGGTTCCCCGAAGCACCGGCCGCCTTGGGCCGGTTGGCGGCGGCCTCGGGGGTGCCGGCGGCGCCGTCCGCGTCGGCGCCCGCCGTGTCACCGTCACCGTCACCGTCGGTGTCGGTGACGGCCGGGTCCGGGGCCGGCTGCGCGGTGGTGTGCGGGTCGTCGTCTCCGTGACCGTGGTTCTCGATGGTCGACCTGTCGGTGCCGTCGTCGATCTGCTCCTCGGAGGGCGCGGAGGCGACCGGCGCCGGGGCGGCCTCGCCCTTGGGCGTGTCACCGGCGTCGGACCCGCTTCCGCTGTCGTCGGTGGTGCCCCCGTTCGCGTCTCCCTCTCCTCCGCCGAACGAGACGTCCGAGCAGGAGTAGAACGCCTCCGGGCTGTCCGAGCGCTGCCACACCGCGTACAGCAGATGCTTGCCCGACCGCTCGGGAAGTACGCCGGAGAACGTGTAGAAACCGCCGGTCGCGGCCGGGTCGGTGGACGTCGCCACCGGGTTCGCCAGATCCAGGTCACCCCAGCCCAGCGGTTTCGCCGGGTCGTAGCCGGGCTTGGTGAGGTACACCTTGAAGCTGCCCCTGTGGGGGGCGGTCACCCGGTACTTGAAGGTGTACGAGCCGCTGCTCACCGATGTCGTGGGCCAGTCGGCACGGGCCAGGTCGAGCCCCTTGAACGCCTCGTTGTTCGCGCTGCACAGCTTGCCGTCGGGGATCAGCTCCTCGTGGCGCCCGCCCGCGTCGCCGATGCGTACGCCGTTCCAGTCGTAGAGCGCCTGGGTGCCGCCGGCCGCGACCGCCGCCCGGCACGCCGCCGACTTCGGACTCTCCGGACCCTCGGCGAAGCACTGCGCGACCCTGCTGACCGGGTCGCCCATCGAACCGTGCGCGGCCGCCGGCGAGGCGGACAGCCCGGTCAGGGCGAGCGGGACGATACCGACGGCGGCGACAGCGGCCTTGCGGCGTGCGGGCATTGCAGCAACTCCTCGGACGGTCAATGGGCTTGGGGGGATCCCGTGGGGGGACGGCTCAGAAACTAGCCCCAAGAAACCGGGAAATCGCCTGCCGAAGGCCACTCGGGGAGATCCTTATGGCCCCGTTAAGGGAGCGCTCAGGCTGGGATCAGGTAGGAACCCGCGAGCGGCCTCGGCCGAGGAGTTGTGGAAGTGCGAGAGGTGGGTGGGGGACGGCGAGGCCGGTCGGGATGCCGGCGGGCCGGCTCACCCGCCCTCCTGGCTCCGCCCGGTGGGCGGGTGAGCGTGGGGCGGCTGTCGGACGACGTGGCTTTGTGGGGCCGGGGGCGGACGACGAGCGCTAAGCGGTGGTCGTGGCGACGGACGGCTGCCCCGGACCCTTCACGCGAGCAGCGCGCCCGGCCCGCCCTCGCGGGCCAGGGCGTCCAGTGCGTCGAGGGCGGCCATCGCGGTGGCCGCGGCCCCGGGATCGGTCGCGGCGAGGCCGCTCGCCGCGAACTCGTCCTCGTCCAGCCGCCGTACGTCCGTGCCGTCCGCCGGGACCCACAGGTCCAGGTCGAGATCCTCGACCACCAGCCGGTTGCCGGAGAGCTCGGCCGGGCGGGTGATGTCGCAGTAGTGGCCCTTGAGGGTGCCCGTGGCGGTGCGTACCTCCTTCACCGCGTACCACCGGTCGCGCCAGTAGTACTCGGTGAAGACGTCGCCGGGCTCGAAGCGGACGAAGCCGAAGTCCCGCGCGCCGGCACCCGCCCAGGGCGCGCGCACGGTGACGCGGATGCCGTCGTCGGCGAGCAGTTCGGCCGGGTAGCCGATCTTCGTGCGCCCCGCCTTGACGAGGACGACGTCCAGGAGGACCGGGCGGTCAGCCGAGTTCACGGACATACCGCACCTCCGTGCCACAGACCTCGTAGCCGAACCACTTGTTGATCGCGATCATCGGCTCGTTCCCGGTGTCGTTGCCCGTGAACGCCTCCGTGTACCCGGCGGCACGGGCGCGGTGCAGGGAGTCGTTCTTGGCGAGCTTGGCCAGACCCCGGCCGCGGTGGGCCCTGGCGGTGCCGGTCATGACCGTGCCGTACCGGGTGCCGCCGTCCGTGCGGGCCGCGGAGAAGGCGGCGGGCCGGCCGTCCACCACCGTCACCGAGGTCAGCTCGGGGCTGAACAGCGGGTGCCGCCAGGTCTCCTCCAGCCAGGCCTCGTAGTCGGTGAACTCCGTGTCCACATCGCTCGGTTCGTCCGCCGTCGTTTCCGCGTCCAGCGCGAACAGTGGGCGCGGGTCGTCGGCGAAGTCCGAGCCCGTGCGCAGCTCCACGCCGGGCGGCGGGTCCTGGAGCGGGGGGAGGGTGCCGTTCGCCAGGTCCAGGCGGAGGAAGTGGGCGGTGCGGCTCGCCCGGTAGGCGTGCCGCTCGGCGAAGGCGCGGTTGCCGGGTTCGTCCAGCACCCAGGCGAACAGCCTGGTCGCCCCGTGCGCGGTCAGGTGCTCCTCGGCGGCGCGCACGAGTGTCCTTCCCGCGCCCCGGCGCGTGTGCGCGGGATGCACGTACACGTTGATGTTGCCCTGGCCCGGCTCGGAGCTCTCGTGGGTCAGGTGCACCTGCGCCGTGCCGATCACCTCCCCGTCGGCCACGGCGACGAGGGGACGGTAGTGGGCGTCGGGGTGCAGACGGGTGAGGTCGTGGGCGAGGGACTCCGGGGTCAGGAGGATGAACGGCAGCGCGGCGTGCCGGACGCGGGCGAAGCCCTCGAGGTCGGCGCGGGCTTCAGGGCGCAGATCGCGGACGGTCACAGTCATGGATGCGCACGCTACGGGCGGACGTGCCGGGGCCGCCTCTCATTTTCCGCTCGTCCTTCGCCGGGTGCGGGACAATCGGGCCGTGACCCTGAAGATCCATATCGACGACAGCGCGCCGCCGTACGAGCAGGTGCGGGCGCAGATCTCCGAGCAGGCCCGGTCGGGGGTGCTGCCGGTGGGCCACCGGCTGCCGACGGTGCGGGGCCTGGCCCAGACGCTCGGCCTCGCCGCGAACACGGTGGCCAAGGCCTACCGCGTGCTGGAGGCCGACGGCGTGATCGAGACCCGCGGACGCAACGGTACGTTCGTCGCCGCCGCGGGCTCGGCCGCGGAGCGGGAGGTCGCGGCGGCGGCCCAGGCGTACGCGGAGCGGGCGCGACGGCTCGGGCTGGACGAGGACGCGGCCCTGGCCGTCGCACGGGACGCGCTGCGGGCGGCGTACGAGGCGTAACCGCGGGCGGCTGTGGGGGAACGGGGGAGCGGGTGGTGGCCGGTTCGGCCCCCGTGCCCCGTGCCCCGTGCCCCGTGCCCCGTACCCCGTACCTACAAGTACAGCCCCGCCTCCGCGTTCCCCCGCGGTTCCGGCAGGGCCGTCGGGGAGGTGCCCCTGCGCAGGGCGAACAGCTCGGCCAGGGTCGCGCCCTCGCGGCCGACGCCGTCCTCGTGGCCCAGCCAGTCCACCGCCTCGGCCCGGGTCAGCGATCCCACCTCGATCCGGGCGAGACAGCGGCCGGGACGGACCACGGCCGGGTGGAGGCGCTCCAGGTCCTCGTTGGTGGTGACGCCCACCAGGACGTTGCGGCCCTGGCCGAGCAGGCCGTCGGTGAGGTTCAGCAGCCGGGACAGGGCCTGCCCCGCGGTGTGCTTGGCCTCACCGCGGATCAGCTCGTCGCAGTCCTCCAGCAACAGCAGCCGCCAGCGCCCCTTGCCCGTCGTCGCGTCCTCCTCGCCGATCGCGATGTCCATCAGATAGCCGACGTCGGAGAAGAGGCGCTCCGGGTCCAGGACGCAGTCCACCTGGCACCAGTCCTGCCAGGAGCGGGCCAGCGTGCGCAGCGCGGACGTCTTCCCGGTGCCCGGCGGGCCGTGCAGCAGGAGCAGCCGGCCCGCGATGTCCTCGGGCGTGGTCTTCATCAGACCGTCCATGGCGTCCGCCACCGGCGCGGTGTAGTTGGGCCGGATCTCGTCCCAGGTGCCCGCGGAGATCTGCCGGGTGGTGCGGTGCGGCCCGCGGCGCGGGGACACGTACCAGAAGCCCATGGTGACGTTCTCCGGCTGCGGTTCCGGTTCGTCCGCCGCGCCGTCCGTGGCCTCGTCGAGGATCTTCGCCGCGAGTTCGGCGGTGGTCGCGGTGACGGTGACGTCGGCGCCCCGGTTCCAGCGGGAGACCAGCAGCGTCCAGCCGTCGCCCTGGGCCAGGGTGGCGCTGCGGTCGTCGTCCCGGGCGACCCGCAGCACCTCGGCGCCTTTCGGCAGCAGGGTCGCGCCGGAGCGGACGCGGTCGATGTTCGCCGCGTGCGAGAACGGCTGCTCGCCCGTCGCGAAGCGGCCGAGGAACAGCGCGTCGACGACGTCGGACGGGGAGTCGCTGTCGTCGACGTTGAGCCGGATCGGCAGTGCGTCGTGCGGGTTGGCTGGCATACCGTCATGATCGGGCACACGGACGCCCCCGCGCACCCGGTTTCCTTCAGGCACGCGGGGCGCGCGACGTGCGTGAAGCGCGCCGTGTGCCCGCGTCACAGCCGGACGCGCGCCGCCAGCCGCCGCGCGTGCCGCGCCCGCCGGAGTACCGCGTACCCCTTGGTCAGGGCCCGGTCCCGGACGAAGACGCGGGTGAGGCCGCGGCCGTCCACCAGCCGCTCGAACTCGGCGGTGTCCGTCGACCGGCGCACGGTCACGCGCCGCAGCGCGTACGGTCCCTGCGCGCGGCGGGCGAGCCCGTTCCCGACGGCGAGCGCCTGCGCGTACCCCGTCTCCCGTACCGCCTCCCGCACCCGGCGGCTGGAATAGCCGTAGGGATAGGCGAACGACGTGGGAGCGCGGCCCAGTCGGTCCGAGACGATCTCCTTGCACAGGATCAGCTCGGAGCGCAGCCGCCGGTCGTCGAGCTGGTCGAGCTGCGGGTGGCTGTGGCTGTGGCCGCCGATCTCCACGCCCGCGGCGGCCAGTTCGCGGACCTGCTCCCAGTCGAGCATGGTGTCCGGGCCGCCGCCGGTGTCGTGGGGCCCCCGGAGCCAGCCCGTGGAGACGAAGAGCGTGGCGGGGAAGCGGTGTTCGGCGAGGGCCGGCAGGGCGTGCCGGTGCACGCCCTCGTAGCCGTCGTCGAACGTGATGAGGACCGGCCGCGCGGGCAGCGGCCGCCCGGTGCGCCAGCAGGCGGCCAGTTCGGCCGTGCCGACGGGGGTGAGGCCCCGCGCGGCGATCACCGCCATCTGTTCGGCGAACGCCCGCGGGGACACGGACAGCGCGCGGGTGGCGTCGTTGGGGTCGTCGGCCACCGAGTGGTACATGAGGATCGGCACCCGTTCGTCAGCCACGGACACCCCCTCGCTCCCTGTCCGGCCGGTCTTTCCCGCGGTGCGCCCCGCCCCCCGGGTCCGGCACGTCGACCACGGAGAACGTGACCCCGCCCCGCCGGGCCCGCACACTCCCCACCACGTATCCGCCCGCCGCCGTGAGCACCCCGGCGACGATCGCGCCCGCGCGCCCCGCGCCGCCCGGCCGGGCCAGCAGGGCGTCCCGCAGCCCCCGCACCACCCCGGCCGGCAGCACCCGTGTGGTGTACCGGCGCTCCGACTCCAGTCCCTTCCCGGCGCCGACGCTGCGCGCCACCAGCGCCTTGGACAGGCCCTCGGCGTAGGTGCGGGTGCGGAAGTAGCGGAAGTGCTCGCGTGCCTCGGGCACCCGGTGGTGGATCACCGCGCGGTCGTCGATCAGCAGGACCGCGTCGGGCCGGGCGCGGCTGAGGCGGATGCACAGTTCCGTCTCCTCCCCGCCCAGCGGGCGCTTGTTCCCGTCCCGCCCGATCCCGGTGGCGAAGCCGCCCGCCGCGTCGAAGGCGGTGCGCCGGAAGGAGGCGTTGCCGCCGAGGACGTTGCGCACCCGCACGCGTCCGGGCGGCAGGCCCCGGTAGGTGCAGCCCACCACCCAGTCGAACTCCTCGGGGAACCAGCCGGGGCGCCGGCCCGACGCCCAGAGGGGTTCGGTGCGCCCGCCGACCGCCATCACGCGCGGATCGGCGTACGCCTCGGCGAAGTGTCCGAGCCAGTCGCGTTCGGCCACGGCGTCGTCGTCGAGGAACGCGACGATCCCGCCGCGCGAGGCGGCGATGCCGGTGTTGCGTCCCGCGGACAGGCCGCGGGGGCCCGCGTTGGCGAGCACCCGCACGTCGTCGGTGTCCTGGTACTCCTTGGCCAGCCGGTCCAGCAGAACCCGGTTGTGGTCCACGACCAGCAGGGTCTCCAGGGCCGGCCGGGACTGCGCCCGCACCGAGGAGACCGCCGCGAGGACGTCCTCCCAGCGGTCCTCGGTGTAGGCGCAGATCACGACCGAGATGCCGGGCGGGCCGGACGCGTCGGACCCGTCCGGCCCGCCCGTCCCGTCCCGGGCACCCGTGATGCCGGGCTCGCTCAAGACACCTTCCCCCGCACCGTGTCGAGCAGCGGGGAGTGGTGCGGGGAGTGGTGCGGACGGCGGCGCAGCGCACGCCGGTTGGAGCGCTCCTGGAGGATCACCCCGAGGACGCGGAACCCGTCCCGCACGGCCCGCAGATTGCTCGCGCCGTGGATGCGCAGGTACTCGTGGCTGGGGATCTCCTGCACTCTCAGTCCGGCCTTGACGACCCGGATGTTCATCAGGGTCTCGACCTCGAAGCCGGTGCAGTCGAGGTCGATCTTGTCCAGGCAGTGTCGCCAGAACGCGTTGTAGCCGTAGCAGAGATCGGTGTAGCGGGCGCCGAACTTGCGGTTGACGACCCCGCACAGGATCCGGTTGCCGAGCTTGCGGATGAAGGTCATGTCGTCGGTGCCGCCGCCGTTGGCGAAGCGGGACCCCTTGGCGAAGTCCGCGCCCGAGACGAGGGCGGAGACGTACGACACGATCTCGTTGCCGTCCGCCGAGCCGTCCGCGTCGACCATCACGATGATGTCGCCGGTGCAGGCCTGGAACCCGGTGTTCAGGGCGTCCCCCTTGCCCTTGCCGCGCTGTTCGACGACCTTGACGTCCGGCCACAGCTCCCGGGCGACTTCGACGGTGTCGTCGGTGGAGTTGCCGTCGACCAGGACCACTTCGTGGATCCAGTCGGGAAGCGTCTTGAAGACGTACGGCAGGTTCTCCGCCTCGTTCATGGCCGGTATCACCACGCTCACCGGCGGTGCGATGGCCAGGTGCGAGGAGACGGGCCGGTACTTTCCGGTGGCCGGCGGATTCTGGTCCGCGGTCGCCGGCTGCAGAACGGAACTCATGAGTCTGGTCCCTCTCGTCCGGTGGGCCGCCCGCCCCTGGGCAGCCCGGCTATTCGTCCGGTTCGAAAGGGGGGTTCTCACCCGCGCACGACGCGACAAGAGCTCCGTGCACGCCGGGTGAGCTGGCAAAACTGGCCGACCGCGGCACATGCCGGCCGACCGCGCGGCCCGGCCCGGTCTCCTTGCGGTCACCGAGCACGGCACCCCCCTACCGCGCCCCGCGCCGGTGCGTCGCGGTCCTGAGCCCTCCCCTGGAGCCGCTTACTGACGGACCGATGCGGGTGAGATGTATTGCGATGTATGACGGTATTGACGATTGCGCCCGTATGGCAAGACCTGAAACCGGGCCTCACGTTTTCGTCGGTTTGAGTGTTACGTGCGACTCCGGCTGTGGTGGCTCACGCGAAGAGGCGTGCCGGCTCGGATGGTCCGCATGGCCGACTTTGCCCCCTGAAGCGCCGGATGCCGGACTTCAATCTGACGCAGCCCGTTGTGGGCGTCAAGGGCCGAACGGCCCCAAGGCCTGATTTCGTCCGGGATTGAACAGATGTTCCGGTGGCCGGTGACGGCGGTCCGGTGGTGCTCCCGTGACGTCGCGTCAGTGCTCCGATGGCGGTCGGACCGCGACCTCGTGGTGGTCGCGTGGTGGTTTTGTGGTGAACGAGGTGTGGGGTTTCTGAGGAGGGGCCAATGTTTTTGGCATGGACACTTCCAGTCGACGCGCGTAGTCGCTATGAAGGTTGCGGCAGAGATCCTGCTAAAGGGAGGTTCCATGAGACGTTCCCGACTTTCCGTCTATCTCGGTTCCATCCTCCTCGCCGTCGTCACCACCCTCACCGGTGCAGCCACGGCGCACGCGTCCCAACAGGCCGCCGCCGACGGCTATGTGGCGCTCGGCGACTCCTACTCCTCCGGCGTCGGAGCAGGCAGCTACATCAGCTCCAGCGGAAACTGCAAGCGCAGCACGAAGGCCTATCCCTACCTCTGGAACGCCGCCAACTCACCCTCGTCCTTCGACTTCACCGCCTGCTCGGGCGCCCGAACGGATGAAGTTCTGGCGTCGCAGCTCGGCCCGCTCGGCACCGGCACCGGTCTCGTCTCGATCAGCGTCGGCGGCAACGACGCGGGCTTCGCCGACGTCATGACGACCTGTGTGCTCCAGTCCGAGAGCACCTGCCTCTCCCGGATCAACACCGCGCGCTCGTACGCCACCTCGACGCTCCCCGGCAAGCTCAACAACGTCTACTCGGCCATCCGCACCCGGGCCCCGAACGCCGAGGTCGTCGTCCTCGGCTACCCCCGCTTCTACCAGCTCGGCACCACCTGCATCGGCCTCTCCGAAGCCAAGCGGGCGGCCGTCAACGACGCGGCCGACCTCCTCAACAGCGTCACCGCCCAGCGCGCCAACGCCCACGGCTTCACCTTCGCCGACGTGCGCACCCCGTTCACCGGCCACGAGATCTGCTCCAGCAACTCCTGGCTGCACAGCGTGAACTGGGCCAACATCGGCGAGTCCTACCACCCGAAGGCGGCCGGCCAGTCCGGCGGTTACCTCCCGGCCTTCAACAGCGCGGCCTGATCCGCCCGGGAGCCGCCTTCCCCGGAGGGCGGCTCCCCCGAGGCCCCGTCACCCCACGGCTCGAACCTCCTCCCTCAGGGAGTGGCCGCCGAACCAGCGGGAGAGGGGGAGGCCCCGTCCGACGCGGTCTCCGTCCCGCACGTCACCGAGAACGGCACCGAGTCCGACGCCGTGTGCACGGGCTCCCGCACCTCCACCCCGATGCTGTTCTCGAACGTCCCGGACTCCTGGTACGTCGTCACGGTCACCGTGTCCTGCTTCGTACGCCCGCCGCCCTCCGGGAACGACAGCGTCCGCCACCCCGGGTCGGCCACCGAGCCGTCCTCGCCCACCCAGCGGTAGGACACCTCCGCGGGCAGCCGTCCCACGGTGAACGTCGCCGTGAACGAGGGCGCCCCCTCCCGCGGCGGGGGACAGACACCCGAGTACTCCGTGTGCGCGCCCTCCACGGTCACCCGCACCGACTGCTGCGGCGGGGAACTCTCCCCGCCGTCCCCCTCGCCGTCCCCGCCGTCGTCCTCGGAGGTCGCCGGGGCGGACCCGCCGGTCTGCCCGGTTCCGTCGTCGCTCCCGGTCCGGCTGTCGTCGTCGCCGGTCCGCGCGGACGAACTCGCCCCGCCCGCACGGTCGTCCGCGCCGCCCGTGCCGTCCCCACGGTCCAGCAGCGCGTACGCCAGACCGGCCAGCGCCAGGGCCAGTACGGCCACGCCCGCGGCCAGGACGACGGCGGCCCGGCGACCGCGCCCGGGACGGGCGACCGAGGTGGTCCCGGTGGACGGGAACGGGGCCGCCGGGGTGGGCCGAGGCGCGGGGGCCGCGGGCGGGTGCGGGTGGGCCGCCACGGTGGGGACGTAAGGGGCCGGTCCCGTCGTACCGGTGGTCGTCGTACCCGCGCCCGGTGTGCCTCCCCCGGAGGGGGTGCCCCCGGCGCCGACGAGCCACAGGTCCTGCTGTGCCCGCACCGCCGACAGCCGCTCGGCCGGGTCCTTGCGCAGCAGGCCCTCGATGACCGGGGCCAGCGGCCCCGCCCGGCGCGGGGGCGGCAACTCCTCGTCGACGATCGCGCGCAGCGTGCTCAGCGGGGTGTCCCGACGGAACGGCGAGCCGCCCTCGACCGTCGCGTACAGCAGCACGCCGAGCGACCACAGGTCGGACTCGGGGCCGGGGGTGCGGCCCAGCGCCCGCTCCGGGGCGAGGAACTCGGGTGATCCGATCACCTCACCGGTCATGGTCAGCGCGGAGCTGCCTTCGACCGTGGCGATCCCGAAGTCGGTGAGGACGATCCGCCCGTCGTTCGCGATCAGCACGTTGGCGGGCTTCACATCCCGGTGCAGCACCCCGGCGCCGTGCGCGGCGCGCAGCGCGGCGAGCACCTCCGCGCCGATGTGCGCGGCCCGCTGAGGGGCCAACGGGCCCTCGGCGTCCAGCACCTCGGCCAGGGACAGGCCGCGGACCAGCTCCATGACGATCCACGGGCGCCCGTCCTCGGTCGCCACGTCGTACACCGTCACCACGTTGCGATCGGCGATCCGGGCCGCCGCCCACGCCTCCCGCTCCAGCCGGGCGTACATCCGTTCCACGTCGGACGCCGGAAGTCCGGCCGGGGCGCGGACCTCCTTGACGGCGACCTCGCGGTGCAGCACCTCGTCACGGGCCCGCCACACGGTCCCCATGCCGCCCTCGCCCAGCGGCGACAGCAGCCGGTACCGGCCCGCGATCACCCGCTCACTGCCCGGTTCCTCGGACATGGCGCCCCCCATCGCATCCGGGCGAATTCTCCGCTTCCCCATGAACGTAGCTCAGCCGAGTGCGGATGCCGCCCCCCTGAACACCAATCCGGCCCCCAGGGCCACGACGACGAACGCCGATCCCAGGGGCGCGCTCCGGCGCACCAGCGCGACCACCGGGCGTGCGGTCCAGCGCGGGCGCCGGGCCAGGAGCCGGTTCACGCCGCTGCCCGCCTTCACCACGGCGTATCCGGCGGCGGTGAGGGTGAGGGCCAGCCCGACGCCGTACGCGACGACGAGCAGCAGACCGAACCAGGCCTGACCGAGTGCCGCGGCGCCCACCAGCACGACCACGGCGGACGGACTGGGCACCAGCCCGCCGGCGAGACCGAGCAGGACCGTGCCGCGCAGGGTGGGGGCGACGGAGTGGGTGTGCGTGCGACCGCCGTGGGTGTGCTCGACGGAGTGGGTGTGCCCGGCCGGGTGGGGGTGCGCGTGACCGGGGTGGTCGTGAGCGCCGTCCGCGTGGGTGTGCCCGTGTCCGTGGTCATGGTCGTGCGGGTGGTCGTGCCCGTGCTTGTGGCTGTGCTCGTGCCCGTGCCCGTGGTGATGCGGGTGGCTCTGCGTGGCCTTCCGGTGGGGCAGGGCCCGGCGGAGGAGGCTCGCGCCCGCCAGGGTGACGAGGACGCCGCTCGTGATGCCGAGCCAGGCGACGACCGAGGGCGTGGCGGCCGAACCGGCCGTGACCAGCAGGCCGAGCGCCACCACGCCGAGGGTGTGGGTGACCGTCACCGAGGCGGCCATCGGCAGGACGTCCCGCAGCCGGGCCCTGCCGCCCCGGGCCGCCGCCGTCGCGGCCATGAGCGTTTTGCCGTGACCCGGTGCGAGCGCGTGCACCGCGCCGAGGCCCACCGCGATCAGCAGCGCGAGCGCCGCGAAGCCCGCCGTGAGGTCGTGCCGGGCGACGAGGTCGTCGAGGGCGCGTGTCCACCGGTCCGCACCGCGGGGCAGCACGGAGGCGGCGGGCGCTTCGGTCTCCGTTCCCTGCCCCGCCAGCGCCGGTCCGCCCGTACGCACCCGGAGGGACGCGGTCGCCGTGTCGGCCGGTGAGGACAGCAACTCCTCCGGGTAACGGGTCAGTTCACGCGACAGTGACGTCTCGGGCACGTCCGACGCGGCCAGCGTCATCCGGTCACCGCGGGCGGTGATCTCCCGCCAGCCGGGGCCCGAGGACGTCCCGGCCCCGCGGAAGGAGACGTCCACCGCGCTGCCCTCGGGCAGCGGAGCGGTCAGCCCGCACTCCACGCGCAGCGTGTCGAGCCCGGCCTGACCGGGGCGCACACGCGCGCGGCTGCTCCGCACGGTGACCGGGACCGCACGCCCGTCCACACGGACCTCGCTGTCGCGGGCGGCGCCGGCGCACCGCCGCTGTGCCCACCCGGCCGTACCCAGCGCATCGACGTCCGGCTTCGCCTGGGTGGCCGGGATCTCGGCGAGGTCCTCGACATGGTGGACGCGGAGCTCGCCCGGCGCGGCGACCAGACCGTCGTACCGGTTGACGGTGAAGTTGCCGAGCGGGTGCGCGCTCGCCGCGGCCGCCGGGAGCAGCGTGAGCGCGCAGGTGGCGGCGAGGACGGGGACACCGGTGGCGAGACGCCGGCCGGTGCCGCCGGCGGAGAAACGGCGGAGGTTCACCGTGCGGCCTCCAGGTCGTCGAGGGCGGCGCGGGCCGCGCGGGCGCCGAGGGGGGAGAACCCGGGGTTCAGTTCCAGGGCGGCCGTGAGGGACCGGCGGGCGTCGGCGTCGTGACCGGTGGCGCGTTCGATCATGCCGCGGTGGTGGAGGAAGCCGGCGTTGCGGTAGCCGGTGGCCGTCGCCCGGCGGGCGTAGGGGAGTGCCTCCTCGGAGCGCCCACTGCGGTGCAGGGCCCAGGCGAGGGCGTCCGCGGTGTGCACGCTGTGCCGGCGGGCCCATTCGGCGCGGGCCGCGCGCAGGGCGGCCTCGGGGTCGCCGTGGTCGGCGGCGGCGAGCGCGGTGTCCAGGTCGGCGTTGACCCCGCCGGCGCGGGCGAGGGCGACCTGGGCGTCGACGAGGGCGTACTGGTCGGCCGCCTTCGTACGGTCGCCGTCGGCGCCCCGGACCTCGTACAGCTCGCCGAGGGCGACCAGCGGGCCGGGCAGCGGGGAGCGGGCGACGACCTGCTCCAGCGTCCCGATCGCGCCCGCGCGGTCACCGCTCGCGGCCTGGGCACGGGCCCGGCCCTCCAGCGCCGGGAGGTACTCCTCGTCGGCGGCGAGGGCACGGGCGAAGTGGGTGAGCGCGGTCTCGTAGTCACCCCGGTTCCAGGCCAGTTGGCCGAGCGCGGTCGCCACGTACGCCACATCGGCGGGTGCGGACACGCCGTCCAGGGCCCGTTCCAGCACCTCGCGCGCGGTCCGCGTGTCCCCGCGCAACTCCCGCACGTACGCGTACCGCGTGAAGACGGGCACCCCCGGTCGCCGGCTGTCCGCGGTGTCGGCGGCGTCGGAAGCCTCGTCGTACCGGCCGAGCTCCACGAGGGCGTCGATGCGGGAGGACAGGGCGCGCTCGCTGTAGGGGTTCCGCTTCAGGGCCCGGTCGGCGTATTCCAGGGCGCCGGAGAAGTCGTGGCGGGCCGCGGCGAGGGCGGCACGGCCGGCCAGGGCCTGCTCGTTGCCGGGTTCGAGCCCGAGAGAGCGGTCGAACGCCCGATCGGCTTGCGGATAGCGGGACGGATCCCCCTCGGTCCGCGCCTGCTCGACGTAGGCGAGCCCCAGGCTTGCCCACCCGCCGAAGTCCCTGGGCTGGGCGCGGAGACGGGACTGCAGGGCCCGGATCCCCGCGTCCAGGTCGCCTCCGGCGAGCACACCGGCCGCGAGCGCCCCGGCCGCGGGAGCGGCATCGGCCCGTGTTCCGTCCCGGTCGCTGCCGACGGCGACCGCCCCGGCGGTCAT
The DNA here is from genome assembly GCF_042717095.1 of Streptomyces sp. NPDC058632. Taxonomy (NCBI): domain Bacteria; kingdom Bacillati; phylum Actinomycetota; class Actinomycetes; order Kitasatosporales; family Streptomycetaceae; genus Streptomyces; species Streptomyces sp. NPDC058632. Next base: position 29,033 of record NZ_JBHXQZ010000097.1, read on the forward strand.
GGCGACCGCCAACAACGCGGCGCACACCGTGAGATGCGCCCCGCGCGAGCGGCGCGCAGCGGCGGAGAAGCGGCTCAGGGCAGCCACCCGCGCGCCGGGCGAGAAGGTTCCGACGGCGGGCTCGGCCGCCTCGCCCCCGACCCCGGCCTGGGGCACCCCGGCGCCGGCCTCGGCTCCGGCCTCGGGTCCGGTTCCGGCCTCGGCTCCGGGTCCGGCCTCGGGTCCGGTTCCGGCCTTGGCTCCGGGTCCGGCCTCGGGTCCGGTTCCGGCCTTGGCTCCGGGTCCGGCCTCGGGTCCGGTTCCGGCCTTGGCTCCGGTTCCGGCCTCGGGTC
>NZ_JBHXQZ010000098.1:0-29312 GCF_042717095.1 Streptomyces sp. NPDC058632
GGATACGCGTATCCGGCCGGACCCGGCCTCTGTTCGTCCGCCTCAGCGGCGGGGACGGGAACGGTGGCTCAGAGCAGTCCGTCCCACATCTGCTCCAGCAACACCGACCACCAGCTCTCCGGCGAACCGAGCGCCGCGGGATCCAGTGCCGCCAGCTGCATCTGGAAGTCGACGGTCCAGCGGCCCGCCTGCTCCTGGTTCAGCCCGAACCGCAGCCGCCACATCCGCCCCAGCAACGCCAGGCAACGCGCGAACTCCGGCAGCCCCGTGTTCACGAACTGCGGCGGTACGGGCGCACCGCCCGGCCCCGCCTCCACCGGCACCGCGACGATGTTCGCCGTGCCGTACTGCACACAGATCGCCTTGCCGAAGTCGCTGCCCATGACGAGGTACGAGCCCGCGTCCGAGGCCGGCTGCACACCCCGTTCCGCGGCCAGCTCCGCGAGCGTCGGCACCGGACGGCCCGGCTGGGCCTGCGCCCAGAAGAACGGGCCCATGTCCAGCGGCAGTCCGGCCGCCACCAGCGTGTGCGCCACGACCGGCGGCACACCCTGCCGGGACACCGCCTGCTGTTCGAACCGGAACACCCCCGGCCCGAACGCCCCCGCCAGCTCCTGCCCGATGGCCTCCGGCGGGAGCGGCGGCGCCGGCTGCACCGGCGTCAGCGGCGCGCGCACCGGCGCCGGCCGGGCGGGCCCGTCCGCCACCTGGTGCAACTCACCCTGATGAACGAGCAGTTGCTGCATGCCCTGCTGCCGGCTCGCGTGATCCGTGCCGTACGGCGCGATGTTCGTGATCCGGGCCTGCGGCCACTGCTCCCGGATCATCCGCGCACAGTACGCGCCCGGCAGCTCGCACGACTCCAACTCCGTGTGCAGCTCCAGCACCTGATCCGGCGGCACGTTCATCGCCCGCAGCTCGTGGAAGATCTGCCACTCCGGATGCGGCGTGCCCGGCGCCGAACGCCGGATCAGCTGCTGCTCGGAACCGTCCTGCGCGCGGTAGCGCAGCACGGCCTGATAGCCGGGGCCGACCGTCGGCTGCCCGGCCGGCTGCTGCGGCGGATAGCCGTACACCGGCGGCCGACCGGGTCCGGGCACCCCCGGCGGCACCGCGCCCGGCATCCCGGGCGGCATCCCGCGGGGCATACCGGGCGGCGCGGGAGGCGGCGGAACACCCGGACCGCCGGGGGCCGACGGCGGCGGAGGCGTACCGGGCCCACCGACCGCGGGACCCGCCAGCACGGTCTCCGCGTGATGCACCGGGCCACGCCCGCCCCCCGCGGCACCCGGAGCACCGGGCGGCTGCGGAGCGCCGGGGGCACCCGGAGGACCGGGAACGCGCGGAGCGCCAGGGGCACCCGGCGCACCCGGCGCACCGGGCGGGCCGGGAGGCTGGGGCGTACCCGCACCCGGCCGGCCGGGGTCGGCGAACATCGTCACGGCGTGATGGACACCGCCGGGCGGCGTACCCGGCGCAGGCGGGGCACCGGGCGCAGGCGTCGGGGCCCCGGACGGCTGCGGACCGCCCGCCGGACCACCCGGGCCCGCCGGCCCTCCCTGGCTGTCGAAACCACCGAGGCCGTTGGACCCCAGGGACGACACCATCTGCGTCGGCACGTACCCGCCCGCCGGGCCACCCGGCGCGCCGGCCCCCGAGGGGGGCGACGACGGAGGCGGCGGCGTACTCCCCGGCCGCACACCCGGCGTACCCGAAGCACCCGGAGCACCCGGAGCACCCGGCGGAGGCGGCGTCGTCGGACCCGCGGGGCGGCGCGGGGGCGTCGCCCTGCTGGTCGCGGCGTCGGCGATGTCCGCGGCGTTCTGCGCCACCGGAGTCACCGGCGCACCCGGCGGAGTCTGCGCGTCCGCGTCCTGGAACGCCGGCGTCAGCGCCGTCGGCGGCAGCTGGCTGCCCCCCGACATCAGCGCCGTAGGGGCATCCGAGGCCGACGCCGAAGGCGGCGGCGTGTCGTCGTCGGACTGGCTCAGCGGCGGCGCGAACACGGTGACCGGCAGCGGCACCGAACCGTCCTCACCGGCATCGGCGTTCGTGTCCGTACCGGCCCACGGCGTCGCCCCGGCCGGAGTGCCCGCGCCGGCCCCCGCCCGGGAGTCGCCCCCACCGGCGGCGGGCCAGGCAGCACCACTGCCGGGCGCCACCGGCGCACCCGGCACCGCGGCACCGGCGGCCGCAGCCCCGGAACCGGTCGTACCGGACCCACCCGTCGTACCGGCCGCATCCGCCGAACCGCCCGACGTCTCCCCCCGCCGGTCCGGAATCCCCAGCCGGTCCGCCGCCTCCTGCAACCACTCCGGCGGACTCAGCAGGAACGACGTCTGATTCAGGTCCACCCGCGCCGGAGCCGCCGGCGCCGGCCCCTCCGCCCCGTCCGTACGGGCGCACTCCTCCTCGTACCGGCGGATCACCTCGCCCACCGCCAGCGCGGGCCACAGCGTCGCCTCACCACTGTCCCGGGCGATCACCAGCCGCTGACCACCGCCGTCCGAACGCGGCCCGTCCGCACGGTCCTCCGCCCACACCACGAACCCGAGGCCGAACTCCCGCACCCGCACCTCACGGTGCTGGTACGACGGCACCTCCCCGTTGACCCACTCCTCCGCACGCTCCTGCGCCTGCGCGAACGTCACCATCGCCGGACCTCACTCCCCCGCAGCAACCGGAACGACCTGCGCGAAGCCGCCGTCCACCATCAGATTCGCCACCGTCTCCAGCTCCGGCGGCGACCCCGCCAGCCGGGCCAGGAACGCGTCGAAGTCGTCCCCGCACGGCAGCAGCAGCCGCTCCACCCGCTCCGCCGGCGGCCATGACGGATCCACGTCCCGCGCGTCGTCGTAGGCGCAGAACCACACCGAACCCGCCCGGTCGCCCCGCACCTTCACCGCCAGCAGACCGCCCTGGACGAAACCGACGGCCAGATAGTCCTTGGTCAGGTGATCACGCAGACACTTGTTGATGTACACCAGGTCGTTGACCGCGGCCTCGTCCCGCACCGTGAAGAACGGCTGGTCGACCAGCAGGCCCAGTTCGGCGTCCAGCGCCGTGCCCACCGGCGCGCAGCCGCCCGCCGCCTTCAAGAACGACCGGTACGCGCCGGGCAGCCGGTAGCCGAGATCCTCCTCGACGTTCAGCACCTGCGCCTCGGTCACCGCGAGCCCCGACTTCGGCAGCCGGAAATGCGCCGGGCGCGTCTCCTGCAACGGCCGCGTGCCCCGCTTCTCCTGGTCCACGCCCGACGTCACCACACCACCGTGGTGCCGCAGCAGCGCCTTCACCTCGACCGGCACCAGCTCCAGCCGTCGCGACGCCACCGCGTGGTGCCACGTCCAGCCGTGCGGCGTCGCCACCGCGGGCACCGCGCCCCACAGCTCATGACCGGTCGCCGCCAGCGCCGCGTTCGCCGACACGTAGTCCGTCAGCCGCAGCTCGTCGACGCCGAAACCCTCCGGCGGCTCCGCGATCTCCGCCACCGCACGCGCGTACGGCGAGAAATCGGGGTAACCACGCTCGTCCACCCGTACCCCTCTCGGGTGACGGGCCGCCCGCACCGGATCCGGGAAGTGCACGACCTGCCCGGCATAGGCCGCATTCGGCGGCACGGCTCTCTGCCCGAGCCGACCTGTCGTCATGGCGGTTGCCCCCTGCGGCACTCTGTACGACCCGCACCGACCACCATCGGCCGTCACGGAACGTATCCGACTGTCACGTCTGCTTCGACTGCTCACCGCCGCCACTCCCACCGGCGCCCCGCGCGCCGTCCGCACGGATCACCGCAGGAATCGCGACACCAACAGCCTATGCGGTACGGCGGCACCGGTCACCGGGCACCGGCCGCCCACCCGTCCGCTTCCGTGACCAAACGTCACCCTCCCGTGACAGCTCGCCCAAACCTGGGCGTGTCGCCCCGCCCCAGCTTCCCCATCAGCCACGCCATTTGGCACTCTGTGAGCTTCCGGGGGATGCACGGGAGGGGAAGGCGATCATGAACATGATTCAAACAGGGGCACCGGCAGGACACCCCGCCGACCCGCGCAGCGGCGACCCCCGCATCGGCTGGAGCAGCACCGACACCGCCCGCACCCCCCTCCTCCTGCACCGCCGCGACGGCATCCTGCCCACCATCGCCGCCGCCCTCTCCATCCGCGGCACCACCCTCACCGGCACCGCCGCCCGCGCCGACACACCCCCCGAACTGCACCCCCTCGTCCAGGACTTCCTCGACACCCTCACCAGCGGCCAACGCGACCGCTTCACCGGCCGCTGCGCCGAGACGATCCTCATCTCCCGCCACCTCACCGCCGCCGACACCGCACGCAGCAAACGCGCCGCACGCAAGCCCATGACCAACGGCGAAGCGCGCAAAGCGCTCAAACACGCCAAACTCACCGCCCGCCACATCCGCGAGGACGGCGACCCCCTCCACGGCGGCTACGCCGCACCCTGCCGCGCCTGCACCGCTCTCACCGCCCACTTCGGCATCCGCGTCGTCGCCCCCGGATGAACCGGCCCGGTGAGTGATTCCGTACACCCGATCCGTACCCACCCCTGACACACACCCACCACCACCCGGCCGACCCCCACCCCCACCCCCACCGGCCGCACCACCACGACGAAGAACGAACGGCAGATGCGCACCGACCACGTCCCCTCCCCCAGCCACCCGGCCCCACCCGAACCGGGGGGAACCTCGCACCGCTTCCCCGACCCCGTCGCCACCGCCCTGCGCGCCGCCGGCTGGCAGCCAGGACGCTGGGACATCGGACAAGCCGAAATCTGGGCCGACACCCTGCGCGACCACACCTCACCCGCAGGGCACCGCCACACCGTCTTCCCCGCCGCCGTCGAAGCCTGGGCCGAATTCGGCGGACTCCACATCACCCCCACCGCCCCCGGCCGCCGGCTCGCCCCCGCCACCCTCCACCTCGACCCCCTCCACGGCCTCCACATGGCCCGCACCCTCGGCGACCTCGGCCGCGCACTCGACACCGGCGTCTGCCCCGTCGGCGCCGACCCCGAGACCCACACCCTCGTCGCCATCGACACCCAAGGCCGCGTCTACGCCCTCGACCACACCGGCGACTGGTACCTCGGCCACCACATCGACCAGGGCCTCACCGCCCTCGTCTCCGGCACCGAACCCGCCCGCCTCACCACAGGCTGACCGGCCACCACGCCCGCCGGACACCCGCTCACCGGCCGTGGCCGGCCGCCGTTGCCGACCGCCGGCCACCAGTCGGTTCATCCGGGGCCGCCGTTCGCCCTACGGCGCCGGAATCACCGCCGAGACCCGGAAACCCCCCGCATCCGTCGGCCCCGACACGAACACCCCGCCCAGCGCCGACACCCGCTCCTTCATCCCCACCAAACCGTTCCCGCCCGACGGCAACCGCGCCGACGGCCCCGCCTCCGTCGGCGGCTCGTTCTCCACCTGCATCGCGATCTCCGACACCCGATGCGCCAACCGCACATAGGTCTTCGCCCCCGGCGCATGCTTGTGCACATTCGTCAACGCCTCCTGCACCACCCGGTACGCCGTCGACTCCACCTCCCCCGCATACGCCCGCCCCTCCCCCTCCACCAACAGAGCCACCACCATCCCCGCAGCCGCCGACTGCCCCACCAGCTCACCGATCTCCGACAGACTCGGTCCCTCACCCCCGGCGCCCCCGCCCGGCCGGGCCTCGCCCACCGCCCGCGACGCCGCCGCAGCCGCCGCCGCACCCACCGCCGCCAACGGCACCGACGCCCGCGCGTCCCGCCCCGCACCGCCCCCACCCGACCGCAGCACCCCGAGCATCTCCCGCAACTCCGTCAACGCCTGCCGCCCCATGTCCCCCACCAGCGCGGCGTTCTTCACCGCCTTCTCCGGGTCCTTCCGCGCCACCGCCTGCAACGCCGCCGCATGCACCACCATCAGACTCACCCGATGCGCGACCACGTCATGCATCTCCCGCGCGATCCGCGTCCGCTCCTCGTTACGCGCCCACTCGGCCCGCTCCTCGGCCCGCTCCGCCAGCAACTGAAGCTCCCGCTCCAGACTGTCCGCCCGCTCCCGCAGACTCTCCATCAACCGCCGCCGCGCCCCCACATACAGCCCCAACAACACCGGCGGCGCGGTCAGCCCCACCGAGGTCGTGATCGACGCGAACGGAATGAACCAGTCCCCCAGGTCCAACTCCCCCCGCGCCATGTCCTGCCGCACCCGCACCAACGTCACGATGAACGTCCCCACCAGCGACATCCCCGCCAGCGACGCGGTGATCCGGCGCGGCAACTCCGACGCCGCCAACGTGTACAGGCCCACCAGGCCCATCAGAAAACCCATCTGCGCCGGCGTGATGGCGATCACCACCAGCACCACGGCGATCGGCCAGTGCCGCCGCACCACCAGGACCGACCCCGCCAGCAACCCGAACAACACCCCCGCGGCCACCGGAATCCCCGCGTCCCGCGCGAACGGAATCCCCTCCAGCCCGCACTCCAGCGCGGACACCGCCGCAAGGCTCACATCCAGCACGGCGCTACGCCGTCTGCCCCACCACCACGGCCCTCCACGGGCCGTCACATGGTCTTCCCCCGTCGTGGTCATGCCTCCAGCCTAAGGGCGCCCGGTGCCGGTTTTCCGGGGACTTTCCCCGACTGACTCCCACCACACTCCGTGACCGTTCAGATGCGATACGCCCCGAAATCCCTCGAACTGCCGAACCGCACCTCGTCCGCCCCCCGAAGCGCACATTCCGCCCGGACGGCACGCCCGCGACACACGCGCCGGGCGGACACGCCCGCCCCGAAGGCGTCGATGACGCTTGAGCGGCGCAACTCCGAGGCGGCGCGCGAGAACGCGGGCGCCCCCCGTCACGGGCACCTCGTGCCCGAAGTCCTCAAGGGTGCCGACCCGTACCGTCGCACCGAAGGCTCTTGGTACGGCATAGTGTTGGGTGCCGACTCGACAGCCCAACCGGATGTCCGGTTCGATCGAGTTTCATCCCCCATGGTGTAATCAGGCAGCACTGAGGGTTTTGGTCCCTTAAGTTCAGGTTCAAATCCTGATGGGGGAGCCTGTTGCGTGCGGGCCCCGACCTCCCAGGTCGGGGCCCGCACCCATGTCCCCCCACACCCACCCCGGTATCCTGCGGATGTCCCCCTCCCCCTTACAGCCGAAGGGCATCCTTGTGAGCGCCAATCGCCCGGCAGCCGTCGTCGTTCTCGCAGCGGGTGAGGGCACCCGTATGAAGTCGGCCACCCCGAAGGTCCTGCACGACATCTGTGGCCGTTCCCTGGTGGGTCATGTGCTGGCCGCCTCCGGTGAGCTGGAGCCGGAGAACCTGGTCGTCGTCGTGGGGCACGCCCGCGAGCAGGTGACCGCGCACCTCGCCGAGGTCGCCCCCGACGTCCGTACCGCCGTTCAGGCGGAGCAGAACGGGACCGGGCACGCGGTGCGGATGGGACTGGAGGAGCTGGGCGGCTCCGTGGACGGGACCGTGGTCGTGGTCTGCGGGGACACTCCGTTGCTGACCGGTGGGACGTTGCGGCGGCTGGCGGCCACGCATTCCGCGGACGGGAACGCGGTGACGGTGCTGACGGCCGAGGTGCCGGATGCGACGGGGTACGGGCGGATCGTGCGGGACGCGGCCTCGGGTGCGGTGACGGCGATCGTGGAGCACAAGGACGCGTCGCAGGAGCAGCGGGCGGTCCGGGAGATCAACTCGGGTGTGTTCGCGTTCGACGGGGCGTTGTTGGCGGATGCGCTGAAGAGGGTGCGGACGGACAACAGTCAGGGCGAGGAGTACCTGACGGACGTGCTGGGGATTCTGCGTGCGGCGGGGCACCGGGTGGGTGCGTCGGTGGCGGGCGACCACCGGGAGATCGCGGGGATCAACAACCGGGTGCAGTTGTCCCAGGCGCGGCGGATCCTCAATGACCGGCTGCTGACGGAGGCCATGCTCTCCGGGGTCACCGTCGTCGACCCCGCCTCGACGTGGGTGGATGTGACGGTGTCGTTCGAGCGGGATGTGGTGGTGCATCCGGGGACGCAGCTGCAGGGGGTGACGCATCTTGCCGAGGGGTGCGAGGTGGGGCCGAATTCCCGGTTGACGGATACGCGGGTGGGGGCCGGGGCGCGGGTGGACAACACGGTGGCGTCGGGTGCGGAGGTCGGCCCGGAGGCTTCGGTGGGTCCGTTCGCGTATCTGCGTCCGGGAACGCGGCTCGGGCGTGCGGGGAAGATCGGCACATACGTCGAGACGAAGAACGCGTCGATCGGTGAGGGGACGAAGGTTCCGCATTTGTCGTATGTGGGGGATGCGACGATCGGCGAGTTTTCGAACATCGGTGCGGCGAGCGTGTTCGTGAATTACGACGGGCAGGACAAACATCACACGACGGTCGGGTCGTATTGCCGGACCGGGTCGGACAACATGTTTGTGGCACCCGTCACCGTCGGGGACGGTGCCTACACTGCCGCCGGCTCTGTGATCACCAAGGATGTGCCGCCCGGCTCGCTGGCTGTGGCCCGGGGCCAGCAGCGGAATATCGAGGGCTGGGTGGCTCGTAAGCGTCCGGGGAGTGCTTCCGCGAGGGCCGCGGAGGAGGCTTCCCGGGGGTCGGCCGAGCAGGGCTGACCGGAAAGCGGTGCGCCAGAGTCGTCGTATCGTGATAAGTGCACATCCGCACCCCATCAGGTGAGGTGACCTTTCGTGTGCCGCCTGAGCGGTCCGTGAGGTCTCTCGCCGTCGAGCCGCGAGTTTCTGCGACACCTCTGAGGAGATAGTGCTGTGACCGGGATCAAGACGACCGGCCAGAAGAAGATGATGTTCTTCTCCGGCCGCGCCCACCCCGAGCTTGCCGAGGAGGTCGCCCGCCAGCTGGGTATCGGGGTGGTGCCGACGAAGGCCTTCGACTTCGCCAACGGTGAGATCTATGTGCGGTACGAGGAGTCGGCCCGCGGGGCCGACTGTTTCCTGATTCAGAGCCACACGGCGCCGATCAACAAGTGGATCATGGAGCAGTTGATCATGATCGACGCGTTGAAGCGTGCGTCGGCGAGGTCGATCACCGTCATCGTGCCGTTCTACGGTTACGCGCGGCAGGACAAGAAGCACCGCGGTCGTGAACCGATTTCGGCGCGCCTGATCGCGGATCTGATGAAGACCGCGGGTGCGACCCGGGTGCTGACGGTGGATCTGCACACCGATCAGATCCAGGGCTTCTTCGACGGTCCGGTGGATCATCTGTTCGCGCTGCCGCTGCTGGCGGACTACGTGGGCACGAAGGTGGACCGGGAGAAGCTGACGGTGGTGTCGCCGGACGCGGGGCGCGTGCGGGTGGCGGACCGTTGGTGCGACCGGCTGGGTGCGCCGCTGGCGATCGTGCACAAGCGGCGGGACAAGGATGTGGCGAACCAGGTCACGGTCCACGAGGTGGTCGGTGAGGTGAAGGGCCGTGTGTGCGTCCTGGTGGACGACATGATCGACACGGGTGGCACGATCTGCGCCGCGGCGGACGCGTTGTTCGCGCACGGTGCGGAGGACGTGATCGTGACGGCGACGCACGGTGTGCTGTCGGGTCCGGCGGCGGACCGGCTGAAGAACTCGCGGGTGAGCGAGTTCGTGTTCACGGACACGCTGCCGACGCCGGGTGAGCTGAGTGGCGATCTGGACAAGATCACGGTGCTGTCGATCGCGCCGACGATCGCGAGTGCGGTGCGTGAGGTGTTCGAGGACGGTTCGGTGACGAGCCTGTTCGACGAGCGGTAAGGGTTCCGCTCCGGGTTCCACCGGCGCCCCGGCTGATCGTTTTGGGTACGGCCTCCCTGTCCGAGTAGACTGCTGCAGTTGCTCGGCGAGGGAGGCCGTACCGCTTCGTGAGGGGTGGAATACGGCGGTCCGTAATCGACGCGCTCTTCGTAGCAGGCCGTTCGTGGCCGGGTGACCTTCCCCAAGCTCCATGGAGCGGGGGGTATCCCCAACGGTTTCTGACTTCGAGGAGTGGTGAGCATGTCCGAGGTGAAGCTGCACGCGGAGACGCGGCGCGAGTTCGGCAAGGGTGCGGCGCGTCGTATCCGTCGTGAGAACAAGGTTCCGGGCGTGGTGTACGAGCGTGGCCTCGAGCCGCTGCACGTGACGCTGCCGGGCCACGAGCTGCTGCTGGCGCTGCGTACGCCGAACGTGCTGATCGACCTGGTCGTCGACGGTGAGGGCAGCCAGCTGGCGATCCCGAAGGCCGTGCAGCGTGACGCGGTCAAGGGTTACCTGGAGCACGTCGACCTGCTGAAGGTGAAGAGCGGCGAGAAGGTCACCGTCGAGATCTTCGTGAACACCGAGGGTGATCTGGCGCCGGGCGGCAACCTGCTGGAGCACGTCCTGTCCGCGCTGCCGGTCGAGACCGAGGCGACGCACATCCCGGAGGGCGTGACCATCTCGATCGAGGGCCTGACGGCCGGTGACGCGGTGCTCGCCAAGGACGTGAAGCTGCCGGCCGGTACGACGCTGGCGGTGGAGGGGGACACCGTGGTGCTGCAGGTGCTGTCCGCGCAGGCCGAGGAGGCCGCGGAGGGTGACGGGGACGAGGCCGCCGAGGCCTGATCCTCCTCGTAGTCTTCGCTACGCGGTCTTCACTGCGCGTCGGCCGCTGTTCCCGTACGGGGACAGCGGCCGACGTGTGTACGGGGACGGGACCGAGGACGAGACGCGGACGCGGAAGCGGGACGAGGGAGACATGGACGTGACGACCGATGCGGCGGCTGTCTGGCTGGTCGTGGGGCTGGGCAATCCGGGGCCCGAGTACGCCGGGAACCGGCACAACGTGGGGTTCATGGTGGCGGATCTGCTGGCGGAGCGGATCTCGGGCCGGTTCAAGCGGGCCGGGAAGGCTCAGGCGCAGGTGGTGGAGGGGCGGATCGGGCCGCCCGGTCCGGCGGGCCGGCGGGTGGTTCTGGCGAAGCCGATGTCGTTCATGAATCTGTCGGGCGGGCCGGTGAACGCGCTGCGGGAGTTCTACAAGGTGCCGGTGGCGCGGGTGGTGGCGGTCCACGACGAGCTGGACATCGAGTACGGGACGCTGCGGCTGAAGCTGGGGGGCGGGGACAACGGCCACAACGGGCTGAAGTCGATGACGAAGGCGTTCGGTCCGGATTATCACCGGGTGCGGTTCGGGATCGGGCGGCCGCCGGGGCGGATGCAGGTGGCGGACTACGTGCTGCGGGACTTCTCGTCGACGGAGCGCAAGGAGCTGGACTATGTCGTGGACCGGGCTGCGGACGCGGTGGAGTGTCTGGTGATCGACGGTCTGGAACGGGCGCAGGGTACGTACAACTCCTGACGGTCCGGTCCTTGCCGGACCCCGCACGGAGTTGACCGACCGCAAGGACATGGCCAAAGATCTCGGCCATGCCTTCTGCCGTCTCGTCCTCCCGCTCCCGGGGTTCGTCCGCCGTGCTGCGCTTCGGCCGGTTCGCGGTGATGGGCACGGTCGCCGTGCTGATCCTGGTCGCGGGTGTGTGGGGGTCGTGGGGCACGGCGCAGTACGCGATGCTGACGAAGGGGCGCGAGCAGGGGACGGTCGCGGTGACGTCCTGCGGTGGGCGGACCTGTACGGGGGCGTACACGCCGGTGTCGCCGGGGTCGCAGCCGCGGGCCGGGGTCGTGCTGGAGAACAACGCGGCCGTGGCCGAGGGGCGGACGTACCCCGTCGTCATGAAGCCGGGCGGGAGCGAGGTGGTCCGTTCGGGTGTGGCGGGGGTTCTGTACGCGTGGGTGCCGCTGGGCGGGGCGCTGATGCTGGCGTCGGTGGTGGTGGCGGGCGGACTGCTGCGGACGCGGGTGGCGTGGGTGATGGGGGTGTCCGGGGTGGCGCTGGTGACGGCGGCGTTCCTGATGGTGTGAGGAACACACGGGTGCCCCCGAGCCGTACGGGGCTCGGGGGCACCTTTGTCGTGTCGCCGGGAACGGGTCGCCGGGGTCAGCCGGTGTTGCGCAGGCCCGCCGCCACACCGTTGACGGTGAGGAGCAGGGCTCGGGCCAGCAGCGGGTCGGCCGGGTCGCCGGCGGTGACCGCGTCGCGCTGGCGCTTGAGGAGGGCGACCTGGAGGTAGGAGATGGGGTCGAGGTAGGCGTCGCGGATGGTGAAGGTCTGCTTGAGGGCGGGCGTGCCGTCCAGGAGTCCGGGCTCGCCGGTGACGCGGAGGACTTCGGCGACGGTGAGCTCGTGCTCGGCCCTGATGGTGTCGAAGACGTGCTTGAGCTCGTCGGGGACGAGGGTGTCGACGTAGTGCCGGGCGATGCGCAGGTCGGTCTTGGCCAGGGTCATCTCGACGTTGGAGATGAAGTTGCGGAAGAAGTGCCACTGTCCGTGCATCTCGTCGAGCACGGTGTCGAGGCCTGCTTCGCGCAGGGCCTTGAGGCCGGAGCCGACGCCGTACCAGCCGGGGACGATCTGGCGGGACTGGGTCCAGCCGAACACCCAGGGGATGGCGCGCAGTCCGTCGAGGCCGGCGCCGGAGTCGGGCCTGCGGGAGGGGCGGGAGCCGAGGTGGAGGTCGGCGAGCTGGTCGACGGGGGTGGAGGCGAAGAAGTAGGCGGGGAGGTCGGGGTCCTCGACGAGGTTGCGGTAGGCGTCGTGGGCGGCGTCGGAGACGACGTCCATGGCGGCGTCCCAGCGGGCGAGCGCTTCGTCGGACTGGCGGGGCGCGGTGTGCAGGGCGGACGCCTGGAGGGTGGCGGCGAGGGACAGCTCCAGGTTCTCCCGGGCGAGTGCCGGGATGAGGTACTTGTCGGAGATGACCTCGCCCTGTTCGGTGACCTTGATCTCGCCTTCGAGGGTGCCCCAGGGCTGGGCGAGGATGGCGTCGTGGGTGGGACCGCCGCCGCGCCCGACGGTGCCGCCGCGGCCGTGGAAGAGGCGCAGGCGTACGCCGTAGCGGTGGGCGACGTCGCGCAGCCGGCGCTGGGCGCGGTGGATCTCCCACTGGCTGGTGGTGATGCCGCCGAACTTGGAGGAGTCGGAGTAGCCGAGCATGACTTCCTGGACGTCGTCCCGCAGCGCGACGAGGCGCCGGTAGGACGGGTCGGAGAGCATGTCCTCGAGGATGGTGTCGGCGGCCTTGAGTTCGTCCGTCGTCTCCAGGAGGGGGACGATGCCGATCTTCGCCCAGCCGGCATGGAGGTCGATCAGTCCGGCCTCCCGTGCGAGGAGGGCGGCGGCGAAGACGTCGTCGGCGCCCTGGCACATGGAGATGATGTAGGACTCGATGACTTCGGGGCCGAAGATCTCGAGGGCGCGCTTGGCGGTCTGGAAGACGCCGAGGGTCTTCTCGCCGGCCGCGTCGACGGGTGCGGGGGTGGGGGCGAGGGGCCTGCGCGAGCGGAGTTCCTTGGCGAGGAGCTTGGTGCGGTACTCGCGGGGCATGTCGGTGTAGCGCCAGGATTCCTCGCCGAGCCGGTCGAACAGCTGGCCGAGGGCGTGGTGGTGGGCGTCGGCGTGTTCGCGCAGGTCGAGGGTGGCGAGCTGGAGGCCGAAGGCGGCGAGGGTGCGGATGGTGCGGGCGAGGCGGCCGTCGGCGAAGAGACCGCCGCGGTGCTCGCGCAGGGAGGTCTGGATGATCCGCAGGTCGGCGAGGAGTTCGCCGGTGCCGAGGTAGTCGCGGCCTGCCTGGTGGGGGGTGTCCTGGGCGAGGCGCTGCTTGGTGTTCTCGAGCTTCTGGCGGATGCAGGTGGCCTTGAGCCGGTAGGGCTCCTCGGCGTTGAGTCGCTTGTAGCGGGGGCTGATCTCGGGGAGGTTGTCGAGGTCGGCCTTCAGGGAGGTCAGCAGTTCCTCGGTGGCACCGGCGTAGCGGATGGAGTTGGAGAGGAATCCGCGGAGCTCGTCGATCATCTCCAGGGCGTCGTTGATGCCGTGTTCGTGCTGGAGGATGAGGACGTCCCAGGTGACCTGGGGGGTGACGTTGGGGTTGCCGTCGCGGTCGCCGCCGATCCAGGTGCCGAAGGTGAGGGGGCGGGTGTCGTCGGGGAGGGTGACGCCGGCGCGTTCGAGTTCGGCGGTGAGGTCCTCGAGGACGTCGCCGACGGCGCCGGCGTGGAGCTCGTCGAGGTAGTAGATGGCGTTGCGGGCCTCGTCGGCGGGTTCGGGGCGTACGACGCGCAGTTCGTCGGTCTGCCAGACGAGGTCGATGTTCTCGGCGAGGCGGGTGTCGAGGCGGCGCCGGTCGCTCTCGATGACGGGGGTGTCGAGGAGGGCGGCGATGCGGCGCAGCTTGTTGAGGACGGAGCGGCGGGCGGCCTCGGTGGGGTGGGCGGTGAAGACCGGGCGGACGTTGAGGTGCCGCACGGTTTCGCTCAGGTGCTCGGGGTCGGCGTCCTTGAGGCGGTCGGCGGTGCGGGCGAGCAGTCCGCCCTCGGTGGCGCGGCGGGCGCGCAGTTCACGGCCGCGGTGCACCTGCTCGGTGACGTTCGCCAGGTGGAAGTAGGTGGAGAAGGCACGGACCAGCTTGGCGGCGGTCTCGAGTTCGGTGCCGCGCAGCAGTTCGGCTGCGGCCTCGCCGTCCTCGCGGGTGAGTCGGCGGACCTTCTCGACGAGGTCGAGGAGTTCGGGGCCGTCCTGACGGACGAGGGTCTCCCCGAGGAGGTCGCCCAGTCGGCGGATGTCGGCCCGCAGTTCGCTGCTTGTGGTCGCCGTGGACACGGTCTGGTCGTCGGCACTGCTCACAGGTGCGGCTCCTTGCAGTGTGGAAGCTGGTCTGGAGGGAACCCGGACGGCGGCTCGGGCGGCTGGTGCCGCATACGGGCCGGGCATCCGGGAAGAAGGAGGAAATCAGAGCGGACCGCGCTGTCCGACCGGTTTCCAGGATAGGTGGCGGCCGGAACGCGCAGGCTCGTGGGCTCTTGCCGCCGGGCCACGCACTGCCATACTTACGATGCCGTAGGTTACGGTCCCGTAGGAAACGCTCCTCGGGTCCGGTGGCCCGGCACCACCCTCAACCCTCATACCCCACAGGGGACACGCATGACCTCACGTCCTGATGTCATCGACGAAGCCTCGAAGGAGCCGCCCTCCTCCGGCCCCGGAGCCGGTTCCGCGGCCGTGCCTTCCGCCACGCTGGGCGGGGAGCGCAAGCGCTCGGTCGAGCAGATCGCGCTGCTGGTCTTCATCATCGTTCCGTTCCTGGCGGTGCTGGCGGCGGTACCGCTGGCCTGGGGCTGGGGGGTGAGCTGGCTGGATCTCGGCCTGCTGGTGTTCTTCTACTTCCTCGGCTGCCATGGCATCACCGTCGGTTTCCACCGTCATTTCACGCACGGTTCGTTCAAGGCGAAGCGGCCGCTCAGGATCGCGCTGGCGGTGGCGGGTTCGATGGCGGTGGAGGGCCCGCTGGTGCGGTGGGTGGCGGACCACCGCAAGCACCACAAGTTCTCGGACGCGGAGGGCGACCCGCATTCGCCGTGGCGGTACGGGGAGTCGCTGCCGGCGCTGCTGAAGGGCCTGTGGTGGGCTCATCTCGGCTGGATGTTCGACGAGGAGCAGACTCCGCAGGACAAGTACGCGCCGGATCTGATCGGGGACCGGACGCTGCGTGCGATCTCCCGCCAGTTCGTGCTGTGGGCGGGGGTGTCGCTGGCGCTGCCGGCGCTGATCGGCGGTCTGGTGACGATGTCCTGGTGGGGCGCTTTCACGGGCTTCTTCTGGGGGTCACTCGTCCGGGTGGCGTTGCTGCACCATGTGACGTGGTCGATCAACTCGATCTGCCATGCGGTGGGCAAGCGGCCGTTCAGGTCGCGGGACCGTTCGGGCAATGTGTGGTGGCTGGCGGTGCTGTCCTGCGGCGAGTCCTGGCACAACCTGCACCACGCCGATCCGACGTCCGCGCGGCACGGTGTGGAGCGGGGGCAGATCGATTCGAGCGCCCGGCTGATCCGCTGGTTCGAGAAGCTGGGCTGGGCGTACGACGTGCGCTGGCCGTCACGCTCGCGTATCGATTCGCGTCGTGACACCGGGGAAGACGGCTCCCGGCGCGGGCGGGAGCCTGCCGAGGCGGCATGATGGTCGCCGTGGCGACCGACTCCAGCAGCACCCCGAGCAATGACAGGCCGCGGCGTGCCCGCCGCACCCGGATGACCGGCGCGGAGCGCCGTCAGCAGCTGTTGGAGATCGGCCGCACCCTGTTCGCCGAGAAGGGCTTCGAGGGCACGTCGGTGGAGGAGATCGCGGCGAAGGCCGGGGTCTCCAAGCCGGTGGTGTACGAGCACTTCGGTGGCAAGGAGGGCCTGTACGCGGTGGTGGTGGACCGTGAGATGCGGCGTCTGCTGGACATGGTGACGAGTTCGCTGACCGCGGGGCATCCGCGGGAGCTGTGCGAGCAGGCGGCGTTCGCGCTGCTGGACTACATCGAGGAGTACACGGACGGATTCCGCATTCTGGTCCGTGACTCCCCGATCCCGCAGTCGACGGGTACCTTCGCCTCTCTCATCTCGGACATCGCCACGCAGGTGGAGGACATCCTGGGCCGCGAGTTCAAGAACCGCGGCTTCGATTCGAAGCTGGCCCCGCTGTACGCGCAGGCGCTGGTCGGGATGGTGGCGCTGACCGGCCAGTGGTGGCTGGACGTCCGCAAGCCGAAGAAGGCGGAGGTGGCCGCGCACCTGGTCAACCTGGCCTGGCACGGCCTGGACGGCCTGGAGCAGAAGCCCCGGCTGATCGGGCACCGGAAGAACTAGGGCACTCGTGCAGCCGCTCCGGGGAGTCACCGTCGTCTCGCTCGAACAGGCGATCGCCGCTCCCTACGCAAGCCGTCAGCTCGCCGACCTCGGCGCGCGGGTGATCAAGGTGGAACGTCCCGGGACGGGGGACTTCGCCCGGGCCTACGACACCCGCGTACGGGGTCTGAGCTCGCACTTCGTGTGGGTGAACCGCAACAAGGAGTCCCTCACCCTCGACATCAAGGACCCGCGGGGCAGGGAAGTGCTGCGCCGCCTGATCGCGGGGGCCGACGTCTTCCTCCAGAACCTGGCCCCGGGGGCGGCGGCCCGGGCCGGGCTCGGGGCGCGGGAGCTGCGGGCGGAGCATCCGGAGCTGATCGTGTGCGACATCTCCGGCTACGGCGCCCCCGGCCCCTACGAGGAGCTGAAGGCGTACGACCTGCTGGTGCAGTCCGAGGCGGGGCTGCTGTCCGTCACGGGCACGGAGGACTCCGTGGCCAAGGCGGGCATCCCGGTGTCCGACATCGCCGCCGGGATGTACGCCTACAGCTCGGTCCTCGGGGCGCTGCTGGAACGGGGGCGGACGGGGCAGGGCACGCATCTGGACGTGTCGATGCTGGAGGCCACCGTGGAGTGGATGGGCTTCCCGCTGTACTACGCCTTCGACGGCGCCGGGCCGCCGCCCCGGGCGGGCGCCGCCCACGCCACGATCTACCCGTACGGCCCGTTCACCGCGGGCGACGGCAGGGTCGTCATGATGGCGGTGCAGAACGAGCGCGAGTGGCGCGGGTTCTGCGAGGTCTTCCTGGAGCGTCCGGAGCTGGCCGACCACCCGCACTACGCGGGCAACGCGGCCCGCGACGCGCACCGGGAGGCGTTGGGGCGGCTGATCGCGGCCCGGTTCACGGAGCTGACCGGCGCCGAGGCGGCACAGCTGCTCAGCGCGGTGCCCGTGGCCAACGCCCGGGTGAACACGCTCGCCGAGGTGTGGGAGCACCCGCAGCTGGCCGCGCGCGGACGCCTGCACCAGGTGCCGACGCCGGCCGGCCCCGTCCCGGCACTGGCCCCGCCGGGCCCGACCGGGGGCGCGCCCCGCATGGAGGCCGTCCCCGCACTGGGCGAGCACACCCGCTCCATCCTCACCGAACTGGGCCTGTCCGAGGACGCCGTCGACGCGCTCGTCGCGGACGGGGTCGTGTGAACGGGCCGCGCGCAATCCGCAGGGCGTCCCCTCCACCGCCGTGAACCGGTTGTCCGTCAACGCCGAAAGAACCGAACACTCGTGCCACAAGATCAAGCTTGCGGCACCATGCGGGCATGACTGAGAGCACGATCGGCGCAGCCCGTTCCCAGCTCGGCGACCTGGTCCGTCGCGCCGCCCACAGCCGCGGGACCGTTGCTCTCACCGACCACGGACACGTGGCGGCTCTGCTCGTCCCACCACACGTCATAGAGGATCTTGAAGATGCGCCGGCGCTCTCCGGCTACGAGCGGCGCAAGGCCGAGGGCACACTCGGCGAGGGCATCCCGCACGAAGAGGTCGGACGCATGCCGGGGCTGCGGCCGTGACCTACCGCATCATCTGGGAGCCGAACGCCACTGACGCGGCCGTGCGGTTCCTCCGGGACGATCCGGCCGGGCCGGCCTCCGTCCACGAAACGGTCGACAGCCTCGCCGAGGAACCTCGCCCCACCAACTCCGTCGCCTATGGGCCGACAGCCCGCCGCCTGCGAGTCGGCGACCACCGCGTGTTGTACATCATCGATGACGACGTGATCCATGTCCTCGTCACCCATCCGGGCCGCACGCCCTGAACCGGGTCACTCCCCCTTCCGCGCCACGGCGAAGACGCGCCGGAAGGGGTACGGGGTGCCGTGCGGCCCGGCCGGGTAGGCGGTGCGCAGGGCGGACCGGTACCCGGTGAGGAACGCGTCGCGTGCCCGCGGGTCGTCGGCGAGGGCGGTGAGGACGGGGCGCAGGGTGGTGCCCTCGACCCAGTCCAGTACGGGGTCCTCCCCCTGGAGCAGGTGAAGGTACGTCGTCTCCCACACGTCGGTGGTGCAGCCGAGGCCGGTCAGCCGTTCCAGGTACGCCTGCGGCCGGAGCACGGCGTCGGCGTGCCGCAGGACGCCGTCCAGGCGGTCGCGCCAGGGCGGAGAGGCGGCGAGGTCGCGCAGGAGGGTGTGGCTGGGGGCGTCGAAGTTGCCGGGCACCTGGAAGGCCAGGGTGCCGCCGGGCGCGAGGCCCGCCGCCCAGTCCGCGAACCGGTCCGCGTGTCCGGGGATCCAGTGCAGGGCGGCGTTGCTGACGATCAGGTCGTACGGCCGGCCGGGCCCGGGCGTCCAGGTGCGGACGTCGGCGCGGGCGAAGCCGATCCGGCCGCCGCCTGGGGTGGGGCCGGCGTGGTCGGCGTCCGCCGTGGCGAGCATCTCGGGCGAGTTGTCGTAGCCGGTGACGCGGGCGCGCGGCCAGCGCTCGGCGAGCAGCGCGGTGACGTTGCCGGCGCCGCAGCCGAGGTCGGCGATGCGGGGCGGGTCGCCGGGGAGCGCGGGGACGCGGGCGAGGAGGTCGAGGAAGGGGCGGGTGCGGTGACCGGCGTGCCGCAGGTACTGGGCGGGGTCCCAGGCGGGACCGGTGACCGTGGGCATGGAGCCTCCCGGAGTCGGTCGACGGGTGCCCAGCCTCCCACTCCTACCAACTCGACATCAAGAAACTTGACGTCGAGAGACTTCGTGCCGGTGCGACCACCGCGTCGATCGTCATGGAGGACGAGGACTAGGAATACCCCTCAAGGATCTGTGCGGCGAGTTGCCGGATGTGCTCCCGCGCTTCCGCGGGACCGGTCACGGTGACGCTGTCGCCGAACTGCAGAAGCAGGCGGACGTCCTCCACCCCCCGACCGCTCACCGTGATGCCCACCCGGTGCGCCCCTGCGGCCTCTCCTACGGTCAGCCGGCGGCCGAGGACACGCCTCGCCAGACCCACCCGGTCCAGGTCGAGTTCGGCATGGATGTGGAAGGAATCCGGATTCTCCCAGCGCGCCGTCAGTTCTGCCGCGACACCGTTCAGGGTCGCGCCCGGACGCAGCCGGCCGGCCGCCCGCATCGGCTCCCAGTCGACGAGCCGTTCCAGCACGTAAAGGCGCGGACGGCTCGCGGAGTCGGCGACGAGATACCACCTGCCGGCTTTGGCCAGCAGGCCGTAGGGATCGACCACCCGCCACGTGGGCTCCTCCTCATCGGGTCTGCGGTAGCGGATACGCAACCGCACGCCGCGCCGCAGGTCGCCCACCAGTGCCGCCGGAGGCAGGCCCTCGGCGTCCCGGAAGTACCAGGGTCTGTTGTCGGTGGTCACGACCGCGCTCAGCGGCAGTACGTCACCGGCCGGCGGACGCAGCCTCGAGCGCACCTTCCGGTGCGCGCGCCGGGTGTCGGCCGTGGCTCCCAGTTGCTCGCGCTGCATGTCGTCGAGGCCGTAGAGCGCGAGATGGTCCCGTTCGTCCGGAGTGAGCCGTGACGTGTCGAGCATCCCACCGGGCAGAAGTGTCACCCCGCCCCAACGGCCGCGCCGGACCAGCAGGGGGAAGCCCGCTTCCTGCAGCCATTGCACATCCCTGAGGACGGTACGCACCGACACGCCGACTTGGGCCGCCAGCTCGGCGGTCGTCGCGGTCTCCCGGGACTGCAGCGCCAGCAACAACGAGAAGAAACGATCCGGAGTCACAGGATCGAGAATCCCAGGAATCATGACGGGATCCGTCACGTATGACGCGCATGCTCCAGTCGTCCGGTCGGACCGACCCAAGGAGTGAGCCATGTCGTCCTCGATCACGTTCATCGTCTACGTCAACGACGCGCCGGAAGCCGCCCGTTTCTATGCGGACCTCCTCGAGATCGAACCCACCTTCCAGTCCCCTCGATACATCGCCTTCGGTCTTGGCGACGGCGCGGAGCTCGCGCTGTGGAGCGGGCAGATCGACGGCCCGACCCCGGCGGTGCCGCGCACCAGCGAGGTCTGTCTCACGCTGCCCGACGGACCCGAGGCGATCGACCGCCGGTTCGCGAGGTGGGCGGAGAAAGGGGTCCGGGTGGTCAGCGAGCCGAGCGACGAGGTGTTCGGGCGCACCTTCGTCGTCTCGGACCCGGACGGCAACCTGATCCGGGTCGCCCCCGTCGACTGACGGCAGGCCGGCGGGGCCGGTCCGCAGGAACGTTCGCACCCACCGGGACCCCGGCGGGTGCCCGCAGGCGCGGGTCTCCTGGAGATCGGCAACCGGCCGGCAACCGGGCTGACGGGCACCCGCCGCTCCGCACCTCCCACTCCGACGTCAAGAAACTTGACGTCAAGAGACTTCACGTCGACACAACCACTACACTGATCGTCATGGAGGACGAGGTCGATCGGCTGGTCGCAGCATGGCGCCGGGAGCGCCCGGACCTCGACGTGGAACCGCTCGAGGTGCTCAGCCGGGTGAGCAGGCTCGCCCGGCACCTGGACCGGGCCCGCAGACTGGCCTTCGCCGAGCACGGGCTGGAACCCTGGGAGTTCGACGTCCTGACCGCGCTGCGCCGCGCGGGCGCCCCCTACCAGCTCTCGCCGGGGCAGCTCCTCACGCAGACGCTGGTCACCTCGGGCACGATGACCAACCGCATCGACCGCCTGACCAAGAAGGGTCTGGTGGAGCGCCTGCCCGACCCCAGCGACCGGCGCGGGGTCCTGGTCCGCCTCACCGACGAGGGCCGTGACCGCGGCGACCAGGCGCTGGCCGGGCTGCTGGCGCAGGAGCGGGCCATCCTCGCCGAACTCCCCCGCGCCCAACGCGCCGAACTGGCCGGCCTGCTACGCCAGCTGACCGCCCCGTTCGACAACATCCCCGGTTAGGTCGACGGGCCCGACGCCCGCCCGCCGGGCGAGGGCCACGGCGGCGAGGGTGGAGTGCACGCCCAGTTTGCCGAGCACGTTCTGCATGTGCGTACGGACGGTGTGCGGGGACAGGTACAGGCGCTCGGCGACGGCCTTGCGCCCCAGGCCCGCGACCATGCACCGCAGCACCTCCCGCTCGCGCGGGGTCAGGGACTCCACGAGCCGCTCGCTCTCGGTGCGGTGCTTGCGGGCGGCGGTGAGTTCGCGCAGCACGCCGGTGAGCAGGGCGGGCGGCAGATGCGTCTCGTCGCGCAGCACACCCCGGACGACGGTGAGCAGCCGGCTCAGCGAGCAGTCCTTGGCGACCCAGCCGCCGGCGCCGGCCTGGAGGGCGAGCGCGGCGCGGCGCGGATCGTCCTTCTCGGCGAGTACGACGATCCGTACCCGCGGGTGGACCGAGCGCACCCCGGTGACCAGGGACATCCCGTCGACCAGGCCGTCCTCGTCGCCCGCCTGGACGGGTACGGCGGACCGGCCGGCCGGCACCCTGCCCCCCAGGTCGGCGTCGACGAGCAGGACGTCGAACCGCCGCCCCTCGCCGGCGGCCCGCTCCAGGCAGCGCAGTGCGGCCGGACCGCTGCCCGCCGCGGACACCTCGACGTCCGGCTCGGCGGCCAGGGCCGCGGCGAGCGACTCGGCGAAGATGCGATGGTCGTCGACGACCAGGACTCGGATACGTTGCACGAAACCCCCTCCCCCATGCTCTCTGCAGAGCAGGGGACTGCCTCCATCGTCGGAAGACGACACCGGCACCGGGACGGGCCGCCGTGAGCCGCCCGGCCGCCGCCGCACGTCACCACCGCCCCGCCCCGGATCGCGTACCCGAGTGTCTCGCCCCCTGAACGGCGCCGGCCCCCACCGGCGTTGTTCATCAGAGTACGGACGGGGGCCGGGAGCGGAAGGCCCTTTGCCGAACTTGCGCTCCTGCGCGTTTATGGTGAGCCGCATGTTTCGTCTGGAGACAGAAGTCGACAAGGCCCGACGCGATCTGCTCCGCAGGCGGCTGCGGGACACCAACACGGCGGCGTCCCCGGTCCTGCGGGCGCTGCGCGGAACCCCACAGGAACGCGACTCCCCTCTGCACGTGTGGGCATCGGACCCGGCCGGTGATCTCGCGGGCGGCCTGGTCGGCCACACCTGGACGACCTGGCTGCACGTGACGTACCTGTGGGTCGACGAACGCCACCGCGGAGCGGGCCTCGGCACCCGCCTGCTCGCCGAGGCGGAACGCCTGGCCACGGCCCGCGGCTGCCGCTCCTCCCGCGTGGAGACCTGGGACTTCCAGGCCCCGAAGTTCTACCGACGCCACGGCTACGAGGTGGTCTGCGTGATCCCGGACTACCCCCCGGGCATCACGGAGTACACGCTGGTCAAGCGGCTGGGGTGAGACACCGGGGCTCGTGGAGCCCGTCCGGGCTCCGAACCGCTGGGGCGGGAGCGGTCAGAGACCGTCGAGCGCTTCCGAGGTGATGTCGATGTCGTACGGCGCACCGAGTTTGAGCAGTTCACGCCGGGTGCCTGTCAGGTCGTAGGCCTTGGTCACCGGGTCGAGTTCGTAGACCCGGACGACCGGGTGCCGGTCCGCACCGCCCGTCTCGACCAGCCAGAAGTGCGGGATACCCGCAGCGGCGTACCTGCGCGGCTTGGTGTCGCGGTCACGGGCCTCTGAATCCGGGGAGATCACTTCGACGGCGAGCAGGACGTCCGTGGCCTGGAAACGGGTCTGCTCCCTGCCGTGACGGCCTCGCGCCTACGAGTACCGCGAAACAGACACCGCGAAAGAGGGCCGCAACCGTCGCCGAGAGACAAACGGCCCGCAGGACTGCCCGGACGTCCCGCCGCCCGAACCCGGCCCGGTCCGCGTCGTTCTCATGCCACCCGTGTGCTTCGCGGGCGGTGACGCCGGGAACCGACCGGCACCACCGGCCCGCTTCAGCGCACCCGCCGCGCCCCCGCCGAAGGCACCGCCTCGAAGACCCGGGGGGTCTTGAAGCCCGCGGTCGCGAAGGCGTCCTCGACCGACTTGGTGATGGCCGGGACGTCGGCCTCCTCTGCCAGGACGATGGCCGAGCCGCCGAAGCCGCCGCCGGTCATGCGGGCGCCGAGGGCGCCGGAGGCGACGGCCGTGTCGACGACCAGGTCGAGCTCCGGGCAGGAGACGCGGAAGTCGTCGCGCAGCGAGGCGTGGCCCGCGACGAGGACCGGGCCGATGGCGCGGGTGTCGCCCGATTCCAGGAGGGCGACCACCCGTTCGACCCGCTCGTCCTCCGTCACCACGTGCCGGACCAGGCGCCGCACCTCGTCCTCGCCGTCGCCCAGCCGCTCCAGCGCCCCCTCGAGGCCGGCGTACGGGATGTCCCGCAGGGCGTCGACGCCCAGGAGGGCGGCGCCCTTCTCGCAGCCGGCGCGGCGCTTGCCGTACTCGCCCTCGCTGTGGCTGTGCTTGACCCGGGTGTCGACCACGAGCAGGCGCATGCCCTCGGCGGCGAGGTCGAAGGGGATCTGCCGCTGGGAGAGGTCGCGGGTGTCGAGGAACAGGGCGTGCCCGCTCTCGCAGCAGGCGGACGCCGTCTGGTCCATGATGCCGACGGGGGCGCCGACGTACACGTTCTCCGCGCGCTGGCACAGGCGGGCCAGCTGCCAGCCGCGCAGGTCCAGTGCGTACAGGTCGTTGAGGGCCAGGGCGACGACGACCTCCAGGGCCGCCGAGGAGGACAGGCCGGCGCCGGCCGGGACCGTCGAGGCGAGGTGGATGTCCGCGCCGGTCACGGCGTGGCCGGCCTCGCGCAGGGCCCAGACCACGCCCGCCGGGTAGGCGGTCCAGTTCTTGTCCGCGCCGGGGGTGAGGGAGTCCACCGTCAGTTCCACGACCGGTGCCGCCACCTCGGCGGAGTGCAGGCGCAGGACGCCGTCGTCGCGCCGGGAGACCGCCGCGACCGCGGTGTGCGGCAGGGCGAACGGCATGACGAAGCCGTCGTTGTAGTCGGTGTGCTCGCCGATGAGGTTGACCCGGCCCGGTGCCGCCCAGACGCCCTGCGGCTCGGCTCCGTACAGCTCCCGGAATCGCTCGCCGACCGCTTCCGCGGCAGCCTCGCCGGTGGTGGACTCGCTCATGGCGCTCATGCCCTGACCCTGACCCTTCGTCATCCCGGGCCCGATCCCGGACCCGGTCGTTCTGCTACTGCTTGCTCTGCTGCTGCCGCTGCGCGAACTCCCACGCGTCCGCGACGATTCCGGCGAGGTCCGAGCGGGTCGGCTTCCAGCCCAGTTTCTCGTGGGCCGCGGCGGCCGACGCCACCAGGACCGCCGGGTCGCCGCCCCGGCGGGGGGCCACGACCTCGGGGATCGGGTGGCCGGTGACCCGGCGGACCGTATCGATCACCTCGCGGACCGAGAAGCCGCTGCCGTTGCCGAGGTTGCAGACGAGGTGTTCGCCGGGGGTCGCCGCGGTCAGGGCCAGCAGGTGGGCCTCGGCCAGGTCGGCGACGTGGATGTAGTCGCGTACGCAGGTGCCGTCCGGCGTCGGGTAGTCCTCGCCGTAGACGCTGATCGCGTCGCGGCGGCCCTGGGCGACCTGGAGGACGAGCGGGATCAGGTGGGACTCGGGATCGTGCCGCTCCCCGTACTGGCCGTACGCGCCGGCCACGTTGAAGTAGCGCAGCGAGACCGCGCCCAGGCCGTGGGCCGCCGCCTCACCGGTGATCATGTGGTCGACGGCGAGCTTGGTGGCACCGTAGGGGTTGGTGGGGCGGGTCGGGGCGGACTCGACGATCGGGACCTGCTCGGGCTCACCGTAGGTGGCCGCCGTGGAGGAGAACACCAGCCGGCGCACCCCCGCCTCGCGCATGGCGCCGAGCAGGGACATGGTGCCGCCGACGTTGTTCTCCCAGTACTTCTCGGGCTTCACGACGGACTCGCCGACCTGGGAGGACGCGGCGAAGTGCAGCACGCCGTCGAAGGAGGGGTCCAGCCACGCCGCCGCGTCGCGGATGTCGCCCTCGACGAAGGAAGCACCGGCCGGGACGGCCTCGCGTACGCCGGTGGAGAGGTTGTCGAGGACGACGACCTCGTGGCCCGCCTCCAGCAGATGCCGGGCGACGACACTCCCGACATAACCCGCGCCACCGGTGACCAGGTACTTCCCGCTCATGAACTCGCTACCTCTCGCAGTCGCTCGGCCGCGCGCTCCGGCGGCACGTCGTTGATGAACACGTTCATGCCGGACTCGGAACCCGCGAGGAACTTCAGCTTGCCGGATGTACGGCGAATGGTGAAAAGCTCGAGGTGGAGCGCGAAGTCGTCGCGCGTCACCCCGTCGAACTCCTCCAGCGCGCCGAACGGGGCCTGGTGCCAGGCCGCGATGTACGGGGTCGGAGGCTCACCCTCGCCGAAGATCCGGTCGAACCGTCGCAACAGTTCCAGATAGACCTGGGGAAACTCCGTGCGTGCCGCCTCGTCGAGCCCCAGCAGGTCGGGCACCCTGCGCTTGGGATACAGGTGGACCTCGTAGGGCCAGTGCGCGGCGTACGGCACGTAGGCGGCCCAGTGGTCGCTCTCCAGGACGACCCGCTCCCCCGCCAGCTCCTCCGCGAGGACGGTGTCGAACAGGTTTGCCCCGCCGGATGCCTCCTTGTGTGCGGCCACTTGGCGGAGCATCAGGGCGGTACGGGGGGTGGTGAAGGGGTAGGCGTAGATCTGCCCGTGCGGGTGCTGGAGGGTGACGCCGATCTCGGCCCCCCGGTTCTCGAAGCAGAACACCTGGTCGACGGAGGGCAGATGGGACAGCTCCGAGGTCCTGTCCGTCCACGCGTCCAGGACCAGGCGCACCTGCTCCTCGTTCAGGGAGCCGAAGGAGGCGTTGTGGTCGGAGGTGAAGCAGACGACCTCGCAGCGGCCGGAGTCGCCGGCCAGGGAGGGGAAGCGGTTCTCGAAGACCACGACGTCGTACGAGGAGTCGGGGATCTCGCTGAGCCGGTCGCCCTCGGAGGGGCACAGGGGGCATTCGTCGGCCGGCGGGTGGTAGATGCGGCCCTGGCGGTGGGAGGCGATGGCCACGGAGTCGCCGAGCAGCGGGTCGCGGCGGATCTCGGACGTCGTGACGGTGGCGTCCAGCGGGCGGCGGTCGGTCGCGTCGCGCACGGTGTCGTCACTGAGGTCGTAGTAGATGAGTTCGCGACCGTCGGCCAGCCGGGTCGAGGTCTTCTTCACGCCGGACGCTCCATTCGAGCCATTCGAGCCATTCGCCGCGCCGCCTTCGCGGCGCCGTCATCACATATCTTCGCACACTTCCAACAGAAACCAACATACCAAAACACGACTCACCACGACGGTCCACATCACAATCAAACAAAGAGCACCGGCGGACGTGTTCAATCCCTGAACACGGAGGCATTAGGTTCCGCGACGTATCGGTTCGCGCAACGAAGCGAGTACTCATGCAGACCCCCACAGATCCGACTGCACACCTGAATATTTCCGCCGGACCCGCCGACCCCGTCGGCACGCTCCACCTCGCCGCCGAGCTGCGGCTCCCCACCAACTGGCTCGACTACACGATCCTCGGGATCTACTTCGTCGTCGTCCTCGGCATCGGCTTCGCGGCCCGCAAGTCCGTGAAGACCAGCCTCGACTTCTTCCTGTCCGGCCGCTCCCTGCCCGCCTGGGTCACCGGCCTGGCGTTCATCGCCGCCAACCTGGGCGCCACCGAGATCCTGGGCATGGCCGCCAACAGCGCGCAGTACGGCGTGTACACCACGCACTGGTACTGGATCGGTGCCATCCCGGCCATGGTCTTCCTCGGCCTGGTGATGATGCCGTTCTACTACGGCTCCAAGGTCCGCTCGGTCCCCGAGTTCCTGCTGCTGCGCTTCGACAAGGCGGCCCACCTGCTCAGCTCGCTGCTGTTCGCCTGCGCGTCCATCCTCATCGCCGGCGTCAACCTCTACGCGCTGGCGATCGTGGTCGAGGCGCTGCTGGGCTGGCCGCAGTGGGTGGCCGTCGTGGTCGCGGGCTTCTTCGTGCTCGCGTACATCACCCTCGGCGGCCTGTCCTCCGCCATCTACAACGAGGTGCTGCAGTTCTTCGTCATCCTCGCCGCGCTCATCCCGATCACCGTGCTCGGACTGAAGAGCGTGGGCGGCTGGGACGGGCTGTCCGACTCCCTCACCGAGTCACGCGGCGCCGACTTCATGACCTCCTGGGGCGGCACCGGCATCGGCAGCGACAACCCGCTCGGGGCCAACTGGCTGACCATCGTCCTCGGCCTGGGCTTCGTCCTGTCCTTCGGCTACTGGACGACCAACTTCGCCGAGGTGCAGCGCGCCCTGTCCGCGAAGAACCTCTCCGCGGCCCAGCGCACCCCGCTCATCGCCGCGTTCCCGAAGATCTTCATCGTCTTCCTGGTGATGATCCCCGGCCTGGTCGCGGCCGTCCTGGTGCCGCAGATCGGCACCCCCGACTCCGATCTCCAGTACAACGACGCCATCCCGTACCTCATGGAACAGCTGCTGCCCAACGGTGTCCTGGGCATCGCGGTGACCGGCCTGCTGGCCGCGTTCATGGCGGGCATGGCGGCCAACATCTCGTCCTTCAACACGGTGTTCACCACCGACATCTGGGCACGGTACGTGGAGAAGGGCCGCGAGGACGCGTACTACGTCCGCTTCGGCCGGCTGATCACCGTGATCGGGGTCCTGGCGTCGATCGGCACGGCCTTCCTGGCCTCGTCGTTCTCCAACATCATGAGCTACCTCCAGACCCTGTTCTCCTTCTTCAACGTGCCGATGTTCGTGGTCTTCATCATCGGCATGTTCTGGAAGCGGGCGTCGATGAAGTCCGGGTTCTGGGGCCTGCTCGCCGGCACCACCGCCGCGATGGTCAACTACTTCGTCCTCTACGAGCAGGGCATCGTCGACATCCCCACCGACCAGGGTGCCAACTTCGTCTCCGCGATCGCGGGCTTCGTCGCCGGCGCGGTGGTCATGGTCGCGGTGTCGCTGTTCACCGAGCCCAAGCCGGCCGAGGACCTCCAGGGCCTGGTCTACGGCACCACCTCGCCCGGCATGGCCGAGCCGCCCGCCGAGGGCGACGACGCCTGGTACCGCAAGCCGGCGCTGCTCGGCTGGAGCGCGGTGATCCTGGCGGCCGCCTGCTACATCCCGTTCTCGTTCTGACCACGCTCCGACCGAGGAGTTTGAGAGACCATGTCCGAACACAATTCCGAGCAGCATCGCCCCCGGCCCTCCCGGCCCGGATCCCACTCCGAATCCTCGTCGTCCGCGCACGCGGCGCACTACTCGGACAAGGATCTCCAGGAGGAGGTCTCCGAGCTGCGGACCAAGTCCGCGACCGCCGCCCGCCTCTTCGACATCCGCCGCCTCATCGGCGCCCTGTTCGTGGTGTACGGCGTCATCGTCACGATCGCGGGCATCACCGCGTCCGACGCGGACATCGACAAGGCCGAGGGCGTCAACATCAACCTGTGGACCGGCCTGGGCATGCTCGCCCTGGGCCTGTTCTTCCTCGTCTGGCTGAAACTGCGGCCCATCGCTCCGCCGACCCCGGACGTCACGGACGCCGTGGGGGAGGAACAGCGGGGCGAGTGAGAAAGCGCGCGTCGTAGCGGGGCGGCCGAGCATCCGCAGCGCACGGCGGGGCGGGGTGCCCGCGGTACCGGCAGCACAC
>NZ_JBHXQZ010000099.1:0-29030 GCF_042717095.1 Streptomyces sp. NPDC058632
TTGTTTTACCCTCCCACTATTGTGTGGGGTGCCCTCCCTTGGGCAAAACACCCCACTTTTGGCGCAAACCCTTAACGTGGGGGGGGTGTGGTAGGGCGCGGCAATCGGGGGGGGGCCCACAGGGGCCCCACCCCCATATGGCCTCGAGGGGAGATCCTCGCGACCGGGATCAGCTCTCGGCGCGCCGGTGGGTCAGCACCTTCTTCAGCAGCGGCCAGGCCAGCAGTAGCACGATGATCGCGTACACGGTGACCGAGAAGGGCGTGTCGACCAGGCCCGAGACACTGCCGTCGCTGATCTGCAGTGCGCGGCGGAGCTGTTGCTCGGCGGCCGGGCCGAGGATGACGGCGATGACGGCGGGCAGCACCGGCAACCCGTACCGCCGCATACCGAAGCCGATCAGACCGATGACCAGCAGAATCACCAGGTCGATCACCTCGCCGCCGACCGCGTACGCGCCGATCGCCGCGAAGAACAGGATCCCGGCGTAGAGGTACGGCCGCGGGATGCGCAGCAGCTTCGCCCACACCGGTGCCAGTGGCAGGTTGAGAGCCAGCAGCAGCACCATGCCGACGAACAGCGAGGCGATCAGGCCCCACACCAGGTCGGGCTCACGCTCGAAGAGCAGCGGGCCCGGCTGGATGCCGTACTGCTGGAAGGCGGCCAGCATCACGGCCGCGACCGCCGTGGTCGGCAGGCCCAGCGTCAGCATGGACACCAGCGTGCCCGCCGCCGAGGCGGACGCCGCCGACTCCGGTCCCGCCACGCCCTCGATGGCACCCTTGCCCCACTCGTCCTTGTGCTTCGACAACCGCTTCTCCGTGACGTACGACAGGAACGTCGGGATCTCCGCGCCGCCCGCCGGGATGGCGCCGAACGGGAAGCCGATGAACGGGCCGCGCGCCCAGGACTTCCACGTGCGCCGCACATCGTCGCGGCCCAGCCACGGCCGGCCCACCGGGATCGGCTCGGGCGGACTGCGCCGCAGATGCGCCGCGACCCACAGGGCCTCGCCGATGGCGAACAGACCCACCGCGACGATCACCACGTCGATGCCGTCGGCCAGTTGGAGGGAACCGAAGGTCAGCCGCTGCTGGCCGGTCATCTGGTCCAGACCCACCAGGCCGATCGTCAGGCCGATCAGCAGCGAGGCCAGCCCCCGGATCCGCGACGAACCCAGCACCGACGTCACGGCGATGAACGCCAGCACCATGATGGCGAAGTAGTCCGGCGCACCGATGTCCACGGCGAGTTCGGCGACCGCCGGCGCCAGTGCGACCAGCAGGACCGTGCCGACCATGCCGCCCGCGAAGTGCCCGATCGCGGCGGCGGCCAGCGCCTGCGCGCCACGGCCCGACTTGGCCATGGGGTTGCCCTCCATGGCCGCGACCACGGCGGCGCTCTCCCCCGGTGTGTTCAGCAGGATCGACGTGGTCGAACCGCCGAACATCGCGCCGTAGTAGATCCCCGCGAACATGATGAACGCGCCGATCGGTTCGAGTCCGTACGTCACCGGCAGCAGCAGTGCCACCGCCATCGCCGGGCCGATGCCGGGCAGCACACCGATCGCGGTGCCCAGCAGCACACCGATCGCGGCCCACAGGAGGTTGACCGGGGTCAGGGCGGTGCCGAAACCGTCCATAAGGGAGTTGAGGGCGTTCACGTCACAGCACTCCCATCAGCGGACCACCGGGCAGCGGCACTCCGAGCAGGTTGTTGAACACGGTGTAGGCGACGAGGGAGACGACCGCCGCGATCAGCGGGTCGCGGTCGAACCTGCGGCTGCCGAGGGAGAAGGCCGCGCCCCAGAAGAGCAGCGCGCCCGCGACGGGGAAGCCGAGCGGTTCGATGAGCACGGCCGAGCCGAGGAACACACCGGTGAGGAATAGCACCGTGCGCCAGTCGGCGGGTTCGGACAGATCGACGTCCTCGCCGGCCTCGGCCTGGCCCCGGCCGCCGCGCAGTACGTCCACCGCGAGCAGGGCGGCGACGGCGAGGAGTCCGGCGCCGACCACGACGGGTACCGTCCTCGGTCCGACAGGGCCACGCTGGGTGATGTCGACGTCCATGGTGAGGGCGTCGGTCAGGACGAGCATGCCGAGCGCCAACAGCATCACGCAGACGCCTAGTTCGGAGTGGTCGCGCAGCCAGGAGCGCCGCTCGGCGGCGGGCACGGGCGCGGGCACGGGCGCGGGGGACGGGTCGGTGGCCGGTGTCGTCACAGTCCGAGCTCCTTCAGAACGGACACCACGCGCTTGTCCTCGGCGTCCAGGAAGTCACCGAACTCCTCACCCGTCAGGAAGGCGTCGTCCCAGCCGTTCTGCTTCATGGACGCGCGCCATTCCTCCGAGTCATGCAGCTTCTCGGCCAGGGCGACGAGTTTGTCGCGCTCGGCGCCGGTCAGACCGGGAGGGGCCACGATGCCCCGCCAGTTGGTGAAGTTCACGTCGTAGCCCGCTTCCTGCAGTGTGGGCGCGTCCAGCCCCGGGACCCGCTTCGGGCCGGTGACCGCGAGCAGCCGCAGCTCGCCCGCCTTGATCTGGTCGAGGTACTCGCCCACGCCGGACACGCCGAACCCGACCTTGTTGCCGAGGATCGAGGCGAGCAGTTCGCCACCGCCGTCGAACGGGACGTAGTTGACCTGCTTCGGGGCGATCCCGGCGGCCCGGGCCATCAGCATGGGCGCGAGATGGTCGGGCCCTCCGGGCGAGGAACCGCCGCCCACCGGCAGCTTGCCGGGGTTCTCCTTCCAGGCGCCGAGCAGGTCGTCGATCGTCTTGTACGGGGAGTCCTTGGCGACCACGACGACGTCCTGCTCCTCGGTGAGCCGGGCGATCGGAGTGGTGTCGGCGAGGGTCTTCGGCGCGTCGTTGGACCGGACGGCGCCGACGACACCGAGGCCCATCGACATGGCGAGCTTGCCGTTGCCGTGCTCGCTCACCAGCCTGCTGAGGCCGACGGTGCCGCCGGCGCCGGGCAGGTTGAACACCTCGATGTTGTGGGTGAGCCCGGCGTCCTCGGCGTTCTTCGCGGCCGTACGGGCCGTGATGTCGTAGCCGCCGCCGGGCGTGTTGGGAACCATGAAGCGCAGGCCCGGGATCTGTGTGCCGGTCTCGGTGCCGCTGCCGGTCGTGAGCAGCGGCGGACCCACGAGTACCAGCACGGCGGCCCCGAGCAGGGCGAGGGGGGTGCGCAGGCGCACGAATGCCACCACCTGTCGGTCGGTCGTCTGAGGGTCACGCAAAGCCCTGTGGGGGTGGGTGACGTGCGCCACATGGTGCACGTGCGCCGCCCGGCTGTCCCGCTTGCGGAACCAACGGAGGTTTTGGTCATTGCGTCAGCGCGTCGCCGGGCGTTCCGGAGCCGCCCCGCCACGTTCACCTGGACACATCCCTTCCGCGAGACGCAGGTGGGCGCCATGATGAGGCAGCCCGCCGCCACCCGGTGCGCGCCGCACCTCGTCGTGTCCGCCGGGGCAGGGGGCATCGCCGGCCGGAGAGTCCGTCGGCGACGAGAGCCGGCCGGCGGACGAACCCGTCGGCAGGAGAGATCGAGTACGCCGTGGCCGCCACCTTCCGCCGTCAGACCCTCGCGGGCGAGATGCTGGTGCTCCAGCTCGCCATCGTCGTGATGGTCCTGCTGGCGGTCGCCGCGGTCTCCCTGGCGCAGTCGGAGGCGACCTTCAACCGGGTCGAGGGACGCCGGGTCGGCGCGCTCGCCGAACAGCTGGCCGCGAACCCACTGGTGCGCAGCCGGCTGGTGCGGCCGGTGCCCGGGGAAGCCCTGGCCGCGCTGGTGAACTCCACGCAGACGCAGTCCGGGGTCACCTCGGTCACCGTGGCCGGCCCGGACGGCCGGATCGTCGCCTCCACGAACCCCACGGTGATCGGCGACCGGCTGCCCCCGGGCGACGGCGCCGTGCGCGGGCGCGGCTGGTCGGGGCCGCTGACGCTCGACGGCAGCCGCGAACGGGTCGCCCAGGTGCCGGTCCTCGGCGCGACCCAGGACAACCTGGGGCGCCACCTCGGCACGGTGATGATCGGCGCGGCCGATCCGACGGTGTGGCAGCGGCTCAACGGCGCCTCCTCCTATCTGCTCGCCTACCTGGGCATCGCCAGCGGGCTCGGGGTGGCCGGCTCCTGGCTGCTCGCGCGGCGCGTCAAGCGGCAGAGCCTCGGCCTCGAGCCGCGCGAGATCGCGGGACTCGCCGAACACCGCGAAGCCATGCTGTACGGCATCGCCGAGGGCGTGATCGCCCTGGACCCGCAGCACCGGCTCACCCTCGTCAACGAGATGGGCCGCCGTCTGCTCGCCCTGCCCGAGGACTGCGTGGGCCAGAGCCTGGACGCCCTCGGCATCGACGGGCGGCTCCGGGACGTGCTCGCCGGGACGCAGCACCGAGCCGATGACCGGCGGCAGGGTCCGGACCGGGGCGGTGACCGGCGGCAGGGTCCGGACCGGGGCGGTGACCGGTCGCAGGACCAGGACCGGGGCGGTGACCGGTCGCAGGGCCAGGACCGGGGCGGTGACCGGTCGCAGGACCAGGACCGGGGCGGTGACCGGCCGCGGCCCCGAGCGGGAGGCCGGCGGCCGCCGCGCGAAGCCGGTCACCGGCGCGACGAGGTCGTCGTCCGCAACGGCCGGGTGCTGGTGATGAACCGGATGACGGTCACCAAGGACGGGCGCTACCTCGGCTCCGTCACCACCCTGCGGGACCGCACCGAACTCGCCCGGCTGGAAAGGGAGATCGGATCCTTCCGTAGCTCCTCCGAGCTGCTGCGGGCCCAGGCCCACGAGTTCGCCAACCAACTGCACACGATCTCCGGGCTCATCCAGATCGGCGAGCAGGACGAAGTCGTGCGCTACATCAGGGCCTTGAGCCGGCGCCGCCAGTCCCTCGACGTCACGCTGAGCCGGCGGGTGCGGGATACCGCCGTCGCCGCCCTGTTGACGGCGAAGGCGTCGCTCGCCGCCGAACGCAGGGTGGCCCTGCGTATCTCCGACCACACCGCCCTGGACCGGCTCGCCCCCGAGGACGCCGCCGACGTGGCGACGGTCGTGGGCAACCTCGTGGACAACGCCGTGGACGCGGCGGCGGCCACCCCGGACGATCCAGGGGACGGAGCCGGGGACGACGGGGCCTGGGTCGAGGTCGAGTTGCGCCACGACGCGGCCAGCGTGGAGATCGTCGTCCGTGACTCCGGCCCCGGCGTCGCCCCCGAACTGGCCCGTGAGGTCTTCCAGCACGGCTTCACCACCAAGGCCGCCCAGGAGGGCGAGCGCGGTATCGGCCTGGCGCTCACCCGTCTTGTCTGCGAACGTCACGGCGGTGAGATCTCGGTGACCAACACCCCGGAGGGGGCGATGTTCACCGCCCGCATGACCGTCAGCCACCTCGCCGACGCGGTGGCGGAAGGAGCCGGCCGATGACCAGCACACACGGCGAGCACGCAGGGTCCGCACGCGCCGGCGCGATCGACGTGCTCGTGGTCGACGACGACTTCATGGTGGCCCGGGTACACCGCGCCTTCGTCGAACGCGTCGCGGGATTCCGGGTCGTCGGAGTCGCCAGCACCGGCGAGCAGGCGGTCGCAGCCGTGGACGACCTCCGTCCCGATCTGGTCCTGCTCGACCTGTATCTGCCGGACCTGTTCGGCCTCGACGTGATTCCCCGGCTGCGCAGCGCCGGCCACGACTGCGACGTGATGGTCATCAGCGCCGCGCGGGAGGCCGACACGGTACGCGGTGCGGTCCGGCAGGGGGTCGTCGACTACCTGCTGAAGCCGTTCGAGTCCGAGGACCTGCGGGCCCGGCTGGAGCGGTACGCCGTCCGGCGCGGCCGGCTGCTCGGCGCGGTCGTGCGGGGCCAGGCCGACGTCGACCGGGTCCTGGCCGGAGCGACGGCGCCGGCGGCAACCGCACCGGCGCTGCCCAAGGGCATGAGCGTGGAGACCGCCGAACTCGTCGAGCGCACCCTGCGCGAGGCCGACGGCACGCTGTCGGCCACCGAGTGCGCCGCCCTCACCGGCGTCTCCAGGGTCAGCGCCCGCCGCTACCTGGAGCACTTCCACAGCGTGGGCAGGGCCGAGGTCTCCCTGCGGTACGGGGCGGCAGGGCGACCGGAACGCCGCTACCGGCTCCTGGGCCTGCCAGGGGACCGGCCCGACCGGGCGACCCGGCGCCGGCCCGAACCGCAGATCGGCGGACAGGCCGTCGGGTGGACCGGTGGGCTCCGGCCGGGTGGCGGGGCGCGGGCGTAGAGGTACGGGTCGGCGCCCCTCGGCGGACCTCGTGCGGGGCGAACTCGCTCACGGCACGGGGTTGTCCCCCTTCACGCCCGGATCTAGGGTCGACCAGCGAGTGCAAGCGCTTTCTAACTGCTGTACGCCCGACGAGGGCTCTCGTGGACCGGGAGCCCGTCGGCAGCCTGTGCCCGCCGACCGTCCAAAGGAGTGCCGATGTCCCAGCCCCCTGTCCGCCGCCGCGTCGCCGTCGTCGGCACCGGCGCCATCGTCGCCGGCGGCCACCTGCCGGCGCTGCGGGCCCATGCCGACCGCACCGAACTCGTGGCCGCCGTCGATGTGGACCCGGGCAGGCTCGACGCCTTTTGCGAACTGGCCGGCGGGCAGGTCGCCGGGTACGCCTCGGTGGACGCGATGCTGGACGCCGTACGCCCGGACCTCGTGCTGATCGGAACGCCGCCGTCGCTGCACCGGGAACAGACGGTGGCCTCGCTCCGGGCCGGCGCCTGGGTACTGTGCGAGAAGCCGTTGTGCCTGTCGCTCGCCGAGTACGACGAGATCGCGGCGGCGGAGGACGCGTCGGGCGCGTACGCCTCCGTGGTCTTCCAGCACCGCTACGGTTCGGGCTCCGTCCACGCCCGGGAACTGATCGCGAGCGGTGCCCTGGGCGCCCCGCTGGTCGCGCACTGCCAGACCACCTGGCACCGGGACGCCGCGTACTACGCCGTCCCCTGGCGGGGGCGGTGGGCCACCGAGGGCGGCGGCCCCACGATGGGGCACGGCATCCACCAGTACGACCTGCTGCTCCATCTCCTCGGCCCGTGGGAGGAGATACGGGCCATGGCGGGCCGGCTCGTCCACGACACCGAGAGCGAGGACGTCTCCACCGCCCTGGTCCGCTTCCGGGGCGGCGCCCTCGCCACCGTCGTCAACAGCGTGCTCTCGCCGGACGAGGTGAGCCGCGTCCGCGTGGACTGCGCCGACGCCACGGTCGAGCTGACCCACCTGTACGGGCACCGCAACGACGACTGGTCGTACACCCCGGCGCGGCACGTCCCCGCCGAACGCGCCGCCGCCTGGCGCACCCCGCCGCACGACGTGCCCAGTTCGCACACGGCCCAGCTCGGCACCTTCCTCGACGCCTACGACGCCGGTGTCCGGCCGCCGGGCAGCGGTCAAGAGGCCCGGGGAACCCTCGAGTTCGCCGCCGCCCTGTACAAGTCCGCTTTCACCGGCAACCCGGTGCGGGCCGGAGAGATCGTGGCCGGCGACCCCTTCCACACGGCCATGCACGGCGGCCACCCCGACTGGTCCCCGAAGGAGCACGCATGAGCACCAATGCCGGGCAGACCGGGCGGACCGGGCACGCCGCCCGTGCCGCCCATGGCCTCCGCGTCGGCCACACCCGCGGTGAGGCCGTCACCGTCACCACCGCGGACGGCACGGAGATCCTGCGCTACGTCTACCGTCCCGACCCCGACGCCTTCGAGTCCCGCAAGCCGTACGCCCATCCGGTGCGCACACTCGCCGGGCGCACGGTGACCGGGTACCGCCCGAACGACCACCGCTGGCACAAGGGCCTGCAGATGACGGCCAGTCACCTGTCAGGGCAGAACTTCTGGGGTGGCAACTCCTACGTCCACGGGAGCGGTTACCTTCCGTTGCCCGAACGCATCGGCTCCATGCGGCACGACGGCTTCTCCGCGTTCACGGCCGGGGCCGACCGCTTCGACTGCACCGAGGACCTCACCTGGGTGGAGAACGGGGGAGCGGAGTGGGCACGCGAGGAACGTGGACTGAGCGTCCACTCGGTGGACGAGGAGACCGGTGCCTGGGTCCTGGACTGGTCGATCCGGCTCACCAACGTCCGTGACGAACCACTGGTGTTCGGCTCCCCGACCACCGCCGGACGTGAGATGGCCGGCTACACCGGACTCCAGTGGCGCGGCCCGCGCGACTTCACCGGTGGCACGGTCCTCGCGCCCGGTGCCGGCGGTGACGGTCCGGTCGCGGGTGCGGAGGCGGGTACGGGGAGGTTCATGGGCACACAGGGCCCGTGGCTCGCCTTCACCGGTGAGCACGACGAGGTCGACGCCCATTCCACGCTCGTCTTCGCCCACGCCCCGGAGAATCTCGACGCGCGCGCCGCGATCCACCTCTCGCACTGGTTCGTCCGCTCCGAGCCGATTCCGTCGGTGGCGTTCTCCTGGGCGTTCTTCGAGGAGTTCGCGCTGCCGCCGGGCGAGTCCTTCGCCTACCGCTACCGGATCGTCGTGGCGGACGGTGCCTGGGACCGGGAGAGGGTGACCGCGTACCTGGAGAGCCTGCCGTGGTGAGCGGTCCCGGACCGGCGTATCCGAATCCGCTGCCCGGTGCGGTGGGACTGTCCCACCTGGACGCGTACGACTGGGAGGCCGCCGACGGCGTGTGCGGCGGCAGCCCGCACCTGCACCTGGTGTGCACGGAGGCGTACGTCGTCACCGCAGGCCGG
Organism: Streptomyces sp. NPDC058632; assembly: GCF_042717095.1. Classification (NCBI taxonomy): domain Bacteria; kingdom Bacillati; phylum Actinomycetota; class Actinomycetes; order Kitasatosporales; family Streptomycetaceae; genus Streptomyces; species Streptomyces sp. NPDC058632. Next base: position 8,734 of record NZ_JBHXQZ010000099.1, read on the forward strand.
GGCGCGGTGCAGACACTCGGCCCTGACGGCTACCGGGACATTCCGCTGCGGCCCGGTTCGGTCGCCTGGTTCACCCCGGGCACCGTGCACCGGATGGTCCGGGAGGGGGGCCGGGGCAAGGACGGGGACGGGACCGGCGGCGGGGACGACGATCTGCGGATCACCGTGCTGATGCAGAACAGCGGCCTGCCCGAGGCCGGTGACGCGGTCTTCACCTTCCCGCCCGAGGTCCTCGCCGACCCGGGCCGGTACGCCGCCGCCGCGGCTCTGCCGCCCGGCACGGGTTCGGAGACGAAGGCCGCGGCCCGGCGCCGCCGGGACCTCGCCGTCGAGGGCTTCCTCGCCCTGCGCGAGGCGTGCGTGGCCGGTGATCCGGGCCCGTACCGGGACTTCCAGCGCGCCGCCGCCCGGCTGGTGCGCGACCGCGTGCCGGCCTGGCGACAGCTGTGGCGGTCCGGCGCCCTGGCCGCCGCCGAGCGGACCGGCGCCCAGCTCGACGCGCTCGCCGACGGTGACCCCGCCTACCTCGCCGAGGCCACGGCCCACGCGGCCGAACCCACTCGGCGCGGCGGGTTCGGCATGTGCGGACGGCGGGACGAGTACGCGCTGCCCGGTGTCACGGTGCCGTACGGCGACGGGTGAACCACCGGGACGACTGCACGACCGGCCGGGTGCGGCGGCGGTCCCCGGGACGGATGCCGGTCACTGTCCCCGCACGGGCCGCGGCCTCGAGCCCCCGTACGAGTGGGGGAGGCGGGCCGATGCCACGGCGAGGGCGGTGGCCGCGCTCGCGATGCCGAGAACCGCGCCGGCGGCGACATCCCCCGGATAGTGCACGCCCGTGTGGATGCGTGAGTAGCCGACCGCGCCGGCCAGCGCGCCGAGCGGGACGGAGGCGGCGGGCAGGACCGTACCGACGGCGGTGGCGAACGCGACCGCCGACGCGGTGTGCCCGGACGGGAAGGAGGCCGACGTCGGCATCGGGACGTGCCGGTCCACGGTCACCCGGGCCGCCTCCCGGTCCGGCCGGTCCCTGCGGACGAGGCGCTTGCCGAGGATGTTGGCCGATGCCGACGCCACCGCTATTGCCCCGACCCCGACGAGCGCGGCCCGCCGCGACCGCGACCCGCCCAGGGCGAGGGCACCGGCGAGGGCGAACGAGATCTTCGAGTGGTCGGCGGCGTGCGAGAGGTGGCGCAGCGCCCGGTCGAGGGTGGGCGTGGGAGTGGCGGCCACCGCCGCGTACAGGGCGCCGTCGACGGACCGGAGATCACTGAAGACGGCGGACGCCACCCGGCGGAGTCCGTCGGCAGGCGGTACCGGCGTCGTGAGCGGGCGGGTCCCGCCCTGGTCGGTGGTGGTCGGCTCGCTCATTCGTCTCTCCCGCGGTGGTGTCGTGGAGCAGGGTCCGCGCGTCCGGGGCGCGCCGGGCGCACCCGCACCGCGGACCGGGAATCACCAGGTGCCCACGGTACGCGTGGTCCACCCGGTACGTCCGCGCACCCCCGTCGCCCCTCCCGCCGCCACACCCGGCGGAGGCGCCGCACCGGCCCGACCCGAAGGGCCCCGACGGCCGCCCGTACGGCCGTGGGGCGACTTTCTGACAACAGGGTCGTACGGGCCGTGACCCGCGGACCGCCCGGGTGCCCCGGCGCGCTGCCCGCACCGCCGCCCGCTCCCCGTCAGCCCGCGCGGAAGGTGCGCAGGCGGAGGGAGTTGCCGACCACGAAGACCGACGAGAAGGCCATGGCCGCTCCCGCGATCATCGGGTTGAGCAGGCCGGCCGCGGCCAGCGGCAACGCGGCCACGTTGTAGGCGAAGGCCCAGAAGAGATTGGTCCGGATCGTGCCGAGGGTACGGCGGGCGAGCCGGATCGCGTCCGCGGCGGCCCGCAGGTCGCCCCGTACGAGGGTCAGGTCACCGGCCTCGATCGCCGCGTCCGTGCCGGTACCCATGGCCAGCCCGAGGTCGGCCTGGGCCAGCGCGGCGGCGTCGTTGACCCCGTCACCGACCATCGCGACCGAACGGCCCCGCTCCTGAAGGCGCTTGACCACATCCACCTTGTCCTGCGGCAGCACCTCCGCGAAGACGTCCTCGGGCGCGATCCCGACCTCGTGGGCGACGGACCGGGCCACCGCCTCGTTGTCGCCGGTCAGCAGGACGGGCCGCAGACCGAGCGCGCGCAGCCGGCGTATCGCCTCGGGGCTGGTCTCCTTCACGGCGTCGGCGATCTCCAGCACCGCGCGCGCCTCGCCGTCCCAGGCCACCAGGACGGCGGTGCGCCCGGCCGCCTCGGTGGCCTCCCGGGCCCGCGCCAGGTCCGCCGGCGGTTCCGTCTCCCACTGCGCCAGCAGACGCTCCCGGCCGACGAGCACCGCGTGGCCGTCCACGACTCCCTGGACACCGAGTCCGGGCACGTTGGCGAAGTCCTCCGGAGCAGGCAGGGCGCCCAGCTTCTCCAGCGCCCCGTCGGCGACGGCGCGGGCGATCGGATGTTCGGAGGAGTGCTCCAACGCGCCCGCCAGCCGCAGTACTTCGGTCTCATCGGTGCCCGCGGCCGGGTGCACGGCCAGCAGGGTCATACGGCCGGTGGTGATCGTGCCGGTCTTGTCGAGGACGACGGTGTCCACGCGCCGGGTGGACTCCAGGACCTCGGGGCCCTTGATGAGGATGCCGAGCTGTGCGCCGCGTCCGGTGCCGACCATGAGCGCGGTCGGGGTGGCGAGGCCGAGGGCGCACGGGCAGGCGATGATCAGCACCGCGACGGCCGCGGTGAAGGCGGCGGTGAGTCCGGCACCGTTGCCCAGCCAGAAGCCCAGGGTGCCCAGCGCCAGCGCGATCACCACCGGCACGAAGACCGCGGAGATCCGGTCCGCGAGCCGCTGCGCCGAGGCCTTCCCGTTCTGCGCGTCCTCCACCAGTCGCGCCATCCTGGCCAGCTGGGTGTCGGCGCCGACCCGGGTGGCCTCCACGACAAGACGCCCGCCCGCGTTCAACGTGGCCCCGGTGACGGCGTCCCCGGCGCCCACCTCCACCGGGACGGACTCGCCGGTGAGCATGGAGGCGTCCACCGCCGAGGTGCCCCCGACGACGGTGCCGTCGGTCGCGATCTTCTCGCCGGGACGTACCAGGAAACGGTCTCCGACCGCCAACTCCCCGACGGGAAGAGTCTCTTCGCGTCCGTCAGGGCGCAGCACGGTGACGTCCTTCGCGCCCAGTTCCAGCAGCGCCCGCAGCGCCGTACCCGCCTTCCGCTTGGCGCGCGCCTCGAAGTACCGCCCGGCCAGGAGGAACGCGGTGACACCCGCGGCGGCCTCCAGGTAGATGTTCCCGGCGCCGTCCGAACGGGTGATGGTCAGCTCGAAGGGGTGGGTCATGCCCGGGGTGCCCGCGGTGCCGAGGAAGAGTGCCCACAGCGACCACAGGAACGCCGCCGAGGTGCCGACCGAGATCAGCGTGTCCATGGTGGCCGCACCGTGCCGCGCGTTGGTGAACGCGGCCCGGTGGAAGGGCCACGCCGCGTACGTCACGACCGGTGCCGCGAGCGTCAGGGACAGCCACTGCCAGTACTCGAACTGCAGGGCCGGGATCATCGCCATCGCCACGACGGGCACCGACAGGACCACGGCCGTGATCAACCGCTCCCGCAGCGAACGCAGCTCGTCGGGCGCGGCCGGAGCCGGAGTGTCCTGGCCCGCCGCGGGCGCCGCGGGCGGCGCGGGCTCCTGTGCCGTGTACCCGGTGGCCTCGACGGTGGCGATCAGGTCCCGCACGGTGACGCCTTCGCCGTGCGACACCCGGGCCTTCTCGGTGGCGTAGTTGACGGTGGCGGTGACCCCGTCCATCCGGTTGAGCTTCTTCTCGACCCGCGCGGCGCACGAAGCGCAGGTCATCCCGCCGATGACCAGCTCCACCTGCCCCTGGGCCCGGCTCCCGGCCGGCCCCCCGGCGGACGCGGCCCCGGGTTCGTTCCCGGGGCCGGCTGTATGGACGGTCATGAGCGCTCCTGGTGACGAGGGCCGGCCGGACAAGCCCGACGGCCGACCGCAGTATACGGGCCGGGGGTATCCGCTCCCGCACCTTCAGGTATACCCCCCATAGGTATGTAATTCAAGGGCCGGCCGATCTTGACTCAGTACCCCCTGGGGGTATGGTGGGATGTGTGGACACCGACCCGGAGCCGGGCCGGACCCGCTGTTTTCGAGGAGAGACGGCCATGCAGACCGGACTGAAGATCACCGCATTCGCCGCAGCCCTGGCCGCGACCTTCGGCGCGGCGTACGGCGCCGGCCAGGAGCTGGACCCGGTCGTCGAGGACGGAGCGCCCGCCTCCGCGCACGACGAGCGGCACGCCCCCGCCTCGCCCGCACCGCACGAGAGCGACGGTCACGATGGGCACGGGACCACCCCCGCGGGAGGCCTGCAGATCTCCGAGAACGGCTACACCCTCGACCTGAGGACCCCGACGGTCGAGGCCGGCCGGCGCGCCGACCTGCGGTTCACCGTCCGGGACGCCGACGGGCGGGCGGTCACCGAGTACCAACGCGAGCACGACAAGGAACTCCATCTCATCGTGGCCTCGCGCGACCTGCTCACCTACCGCCACCTGCACCCCACGCGCGCCTCCGACGGCACCTGGAGCACCCCGGTCGACCTGCCGAGGGCCGGCGGTTACCGGGTCTTCGCCGACTTCACCCCGGCGACGAGGGGCGCCGAGAACCTCACCCTCGGCGCGGACCTCGCCGCTTCCGGCCCCTACCGGCCGCAGCACCTGCCCGAACCCCGTGACACGGCCCGGGCCGGCGGCTACGAGGTCCGGCTGGACGGGGCACTGCGGCCGGGCCGGGGGACCGGGCTGAACCTGACCGTCTCCCGTGACGGCAAGCCGGTCACCGACCTCCAGCCCCACCTCGGCGCCTACGGCCACTTGGTCGCCCTGCGCTCCGGAGACCTCGCCTACCTGCACGTCCACCCGAACGGCGAACCCGGCGACGGCAGCACCGAACCCGGCCCGGCGGTCTCGTTCACGGCCACGGCGCCCAGCGCCGGCAGCTACCGGCTGTTCCTGGACTTCAAGCACGACGGAGTCGTCCGTACCGCGGCGTTCACGGTCCAGGCGGGCACACGGCCAGGCGCGGAGGCGGGCGCGGACGCGGAGACGAGCGCTCCGGCACCGGACGCGCCGGACTCCGGCACCGGCGACCACGACGGTCGGGGCGGGGACGGGCACGGTCACTGAGCCGCACACGCGGCCCGCCGGACCGGGCCACCGCGGCCGGTCCGTGGCGCACGGTTCACGCCACGACGACGCGCAGCCCCGCCTCCTCGAACCGGCGCACCGTCTCCGGAGCCACCGCCGAGTCCGTCACCAGGGTGTCCACCGACTCGGCCGGGCAGATCCGGGCGAACGCCCGCCGGCCCAGCTTGCTGGAGTCGGCGGCCACGACCACCCGCTCGGCCCGCTCGCACAGCAGCCGGTTGATCGCCGCCTCCGCCTCGTCGTGCGCCGCCGCCCCGTGCGCGACGTCGAAGGCGACGACACCGAGCACCGCCACGTCCAGCGTGATCTGCCCCAGCACGCCGTCCGCGAGCGGCCCGACCAGCTCGTACGACTGGGCCCGTGCCACACCGCCCGTCACCACGATCTTGAACTGCGGACGCACGGCGAGTTCGCCCGCGATGTTGAGCGCGTTCGTCACCACGGTCAGCGCGGGTGACCCGGACGCGAGATCGCCGCGCACCGCCAGCGCACGCGCCACCTCCGTGGTGGTCGTCCCGCCGGTCAGCCCGACCGCCTCGCCCGGCGCGAGCAGATCCGCCACGGCCCGGGCGATGCGCTGCTTCTCGGAGGCGCGGCGCGCGGTCTTGTAGCGCAACGGCAGCTCGTACGACACCCCGTGCGCCACCGCCCCGCCCCGGGTGCGCACCAGCATCTGCTGCCCGGCGAGCTGGTCGAAGTCCCGGCGGATCGTCGCGGCCGACACCCGCAGCTCGGCGGCGGTCTCGTCGACGTCCAACCGGCCCCGCTCGGCGAGCAGTTCCAGCAGCGCCTGCCAGCGGGCGTCCCGCGACATCCGCCCTCCCGTCGTGGGGTTCCTGTCGTCTTTGGATCTACGGCGACCCTAGCGCACCCCACTTCCGCTCGAATGCTTGATTCTGCTCGAAACCAAGCTCTATCTTGCAAGAACGAGCATTGAGTCGATCGTCGAGAGCCAGGGGTGAGGGCGGCCATGACGTATGTCGAGGACGAGCTGACGAGTCAGCCCGAATGCTGGACACGTGCCGCGGCGCAGGCGGCCGCGCACACCCGGGCGCTCCCGGCACCGGGGGAGCGGGTCGCGGTCGTCGGCTGTGGCACCTCGTACTTCATGGCGCAGGCGGTGGCGGCCCTGCGCGAGGGATCGGGCCAGGGTGAGACGGACGCCTTCGCCGCCTCGGAGTTTCCCCACGGGCGGGCCTACGACCATGTCGTCGCCCTCACCCGTTCCGGCACCACCACCGAAGTCCTGGGGCTGCTCGACCGGTTGAAGGGCGGCACCCGCACCACCGCGCTCACCGCCGACCCGGACACCCCCGTGCTGACGTCGGCGGACGAGACCGTCGTGCTCGACTACGCGGACGAACGCTCCGTCGTGCAGACCCGGTTCGCCACCACAGCCCTCACCCTGCTCCGCGCCCATCTCCGCCTGCACGGCGACACGGCCGTCGAGGACGCGCGCACCGCCCTCGCACGACCGCTGCCCGAAGGACTGGCGGACTGCACCCAGTTCACCTTCCTCGGACGCGGCTGGACCGTGGGTCTTGCCAACGAGGCCGCGCTGAAGATGCGGGAGGCCGCACTGTCGTGGAGCGAGTCCTACCCGGCGATGGAGTACCGGCACGGCCCCATCAGCGTCACCACCCGCTCCACCGCGACCTGGATGCTGGGCGACGCACCGGAGGGCCTCGCCCAACAGGTGGGGGACACCGGCGGGCTGTGGATCCAGGGCACCCTCGACCCGCTGGCCGAACTCGTCCGCGCCCAGCGCCTGGCCGTCGCCGTGGCGGCGGCCCGCGGGCTCGACCCCGACCGTCCCCGCCACCTCACCCGCTCCGTCGTCCTCGACTCCTGAACCGACCGCCGGAAGGACAGGCCGTGCCCCTCACCACCACCGGCGAACTCGTCGGCCGCGCCGCCGCGGCCGGATCGGCGGTCGCCTCGTTCAACGTCATCACGCTGGAACACGTCGAAGCCGTGATCGCCGGCGCCGAGTCGGCCAACGCCCCCGTGGTCCTCCAAGTCAGCGAGAACGCGGTGAAGTTCCGCTACGGCCGCCTGCTGCCGCTCGCCCGCGCCGCCGTCGCCGCCGCCGAACGCGCCGCCGTGCCGGTCGCGTTGCACCTCGACCACGTCCAGAGCGATGCCCTGCTGCGTCAGGCCCCGGACGCCGGCTTCGGCTCCGTCATGTACGACGCGGCCCGGCTGCCGTACGCCGAGAACCTCGCCGCGACCCGGGCGGCCGTCGACTGGGCGCACACCCGGGGCCTGTGGATCGAGGCCGAACTGGGGGAGATCGGCGGCAAGGGCGGCAGGCCCCCGCTGGACGCCCACGCGCCCGGCGCCCGCACCGACCCCGACCGGGCCCGCGCCTTCGTCGCCGACTCGGGCGTGGACGCGCTCGCCGTCGCCGTCGGCACCACGCACGCGATGACCACCCGCACCGCCTCCCTCGACCACGCCCTCCTCGGACGCCTGTCCGCCGCCCTGGACGTTCCCCTCGTCCTGCACGGCTCCTCCGGCCTCCCGGACGCCGAACTCACCGCCGCCGTCGGATCGGGCATCGCCAAGGTGAACATCGGCACGGCGCTGAACATCGCCATGACCGGTGCCGTCCGCGACTTCCTCGCCGCCCACCCCGAAGCGGTCGACTCCCGCGGCTACCTGACGGTGGGCCGCGAGGCGATGACCCGCGCGGTGGCGGCCGTCATCGGGACACTCACCGCCCACTGACCGGGGCCGTCGGCCGAGGACGGAGGGCGGCTTACCGCTTCACGGCCTTCAGCACGACGAACTTCCGGTCGCTCGCGACCACTTCGCTGTTCCCGAACAACCGTCGCAGCCTCACGTGGTGGCCCAGATGCCGGTTGCCGACCACCCACAGCTCACCACCCGGCCGCAGGGCGCGCCGGGCACCGGTGAACATGCGCCAGGCGGTGGCGTCGCTTGTCGCCTGGTGGGAGTGGAACGGCGGATTGTTGAGCACCAGGTCGACACTGGAGTCCGGCACGCCCGTCAGACCGTCGCCGACCCGGAACTCGGCATGCCCGGGTACGTCGTTGGCCCGGTAGGTCGCCTGCGCGGACGCCACCGCCTGGAACGACTCGTCCACGAACAGCAGCTCGGCCCGCGGGTCGGCCAGCGCCACGGCCGTACCGACGACGCCGTTGCCGCACCCGAGGTCCACCACCCGAAGACCCGGCCGCTCCGGCGCCGGCTGCGGCAGATGCCGGAGGAAGAACCGGGTACCGATGTCGAGCCGGTCCGCGCAGAAGACCCCCGCGTGGTTGACGACGGTCCGGCCGGACACCGCGCCGATGCCGTCGGGCAGCCGGTAGCTGTACGGCCAGGGGCCGGCGGGACGGACCAGCGCCGGGTCCGGGGTGCAGAAGATCAGCCGCGCCTTCTTCTCGGCGAGGGAGGTCCGGGTGGGTCCGATGATCCGTTCAAAGAGGTTCAGTGTCGAGGTGTGGATCTCCTTCACCATGCCGGTCCCGACGACGACCGTGCCCTCGTGCACCGCGGGCGCCAGCCGCAGCAGCTGGTCCTCCAGCAGCGCCAGGCTCTTGGGCACCCGCACCAGCAGCACGTCGATCCGGCCCGGCGGCGGGTCCTGTGTGGTGAGCAGCGGCACCGTACCGGGCCCGACCCCGGCGCGTGCCAGGTTCGCGCGGGTCGCCTCCTGCCCCAGCCAGGAGTCGGTGATCTGCGTCGGCCGGTGGGCGGCGAGCGCGGTGACGAGTGCCCCCCACCGGTCCCCGACGACCACGACCGTGCCGTCCAGTGGCACCTCTTCCCGGTCGAGATGCCCGAGCAGGTACTCGTCGGAGGCGTCCCAGGCGCGCAGCCTGTCGCGGGGATCCTCGGGGAAGCGGGCCAGGGCCGGCGCACCCCACGCAGTCGTCATACGGTCGTTCATCGTGTGGACCAGGCTAGCCGAGCCGCAGCTCGGAGGGTGCCGGGCAGGAGACGAGCCGTGGGGCGGGAGGGGCGCCGTCGGGCACGATGGGAACCATGGACGGCGAACTGTTCCCCCGGACCCGTGCCGAGGTCGCGCCCGGAGCGGTGCACGTGCCGCACTGGCTGGACGCCCGGACACAGCACACCCTGCTCGACGCGTGCCGCGTGTGGGCCCGCCCGCCCGCAGGACTGCGCACGGTCCGCACCCCCGGCGGCGGCACGATGACCGCCCGGCAGGTGTGCCTGGGCCGGCACTGGTACCCGTACGGCTACGCGAGCACCGTCGTCGACGGCGACGGCGCCCCGGTCAAGCCGTTCCCCGCCCACCTCGGCGAGCTCGGCCGCCGCGCGGTGAGGGACGCGCTGGGAACCGGGGCGGCGCCGGGGGCCGCGTACGACATCGCGCTCATCAACTTCTACGACGGTGACGCCCGCATGGGCATGCACCGCGACAGCGACGAGGAGAGCGACGCGCCCGTGGTGTCGCTGAGCCTCGGCGACACCTGCGTCTTCCGCTTCGGCAACCCCGACACCCGGGCCCGCCCCTACACGGACGTCGAGCTGCGCAGTGGTGACCTGTTCGTCTTCGGCGGACAGTCGCGGCTCGCGTACCACGGGGTCCCACGCGTGCACGCGGGCACGGCACCACCGGAGTTGGGGCTCACCGGAAGGCTGAACATCACACTCCGGGTCAGCGGCCGGTAACCGGACGCGGTCGCGATCATGGGAGACTCGCCCTCATGAGCGGGAAGGCGGACCCCCGGCCGGCGGGGGAAGGGACCACCTCGAGGACGAGGCTGGACCGGGGGCGCGGCGCGCTCGGGCCCGCGTTGGAGCTCGTGCACACCGGACGTGCGCCGACCCGCGCGGTGCTCACCGCGAAGCTGGCCGTGACGCGGGCGACGGCCGGCGCGGTCGCCGCCGAACTGGAGGCCCTCGGCCTGATCCGGGTCGACGCCCGGCCCGGCGCGGCGGCCGGCTCCCAGGGCCGCCCCTCGCACCGGCTCTCGGTCGCCGAGGACGGCCCGGTGGCGCTGGCCGCGCAGGTGCACGCCGACGGCTTCCGGGCCGCCCTGGTCGGCCTCGGCGGCCGGATCGTGGCCACCGCCCCCGGCTGCGAGATCATCGACGCCGACCCGGCGAAGGTGCTCGGCTCCGTCGTCGCGGCCGGCGCCGGCCTGCTCCGGGAGACCGGGCGCCGGTGCGTCGGAGCAGGGCTCGCCGTGCCGTCCGCGATGGCCGAACCCGAGGGGCTGGCCCTCAATCCGATGCACCTGGCCTGGCCCGAGGGCGCCCCGGTACGGGAGATCTTCGCCGAGCAGGTGCGCGCCGCCGGCCTCGACGGTCCCGCCTTCGCGGGGAACGACGTCAACCTCGCCGCCCTCGCCGAGCACCGGCATGGCGCCGGGCGCGGCGCGCGCGACCTGCTGTGCGTGGCCACCGGCCACCGGGGAGTCGGCGGCGCGCTGGTGCTCGACGGCCGTCTGCACACCGGCAGTTCCGGCCTCGCCCTCGAGGTCGGCCACGTCGCCGTCAACCCCGGCGGCCGCCCCTGTCACTGCGGCAGCCGGGGCTGCCTGGACGTCGAGGCGGACCCGCTGGCCCTTCTCACCGCGGCCGGCCGCGCACCCGGCCCCGAGATGTCCCTCCTGAAACAGGCCGACACGCTGATCCGCGAGCACTACGACGACCCGGCCGTCCGCTCCGCCGTCGCCACCCTCGTCGACCGCCTGGGGCTGGGCCTGGCCGGTCTGGTGAACATCCTCAACCCGGACAGGATCATCCTCGGTGGCCTGCACGGCACCCTTCTGGACGCCGACCCGGACCGGCTGCGTGCCGTCGTCGCCGACCGCAGCCTGTGGGGTCGCAGCGGCGGCGTTCCGATCCTGGCCTGCGCCCTGGACCACAACAGCCTGGTGGGCGCCGCCGAGCTGGCCTGGCAGCCGGTCCTGGACGATCCGCTGGCGACCCTGGCGTAACCGGCCGGCACCGGGGCAGGCGGTACGGCGGACGCCCGGCCGACAGGCGCACCCTGCGCAGACCGTCGCACAATGACCCACGAGGTACGAACGGGCCGTGCGGACGGGCCGCAGAAGCGGGTCCGCGAGCGGACCCGTGTCGTACGGACCGGACCGACCGACAGAAAGCCGAGGCCATGACCGACAAGCCCACCGTGAGCGTCCTGGGCACCGGCATCATGGGGGCGGCGATGGCGCGCAGCCTCGCCCGTGCCGGCCACACCGTCCACGCCTGGAACCGCACCCGCGCCAAGGCCGACCCGCTCGCGGCCGACGGCGCGCACATCGCCCGCACCCCCGCCGAGGCGGTCGAGTCCGCCGACGTCGTCCTGACCATGCTGTACGACGGCCCCGCCACCCTGGAGACCATGCGGCAGGCCGCCCCCGCGCTGCGGCGCGGCACCGTCTGGGCGCAGTCCACCACCGCCGGCCTCGAAGGCCTCGCCGAGCTGGCCGGCTTCGCGCGCGAGCACGGCCTGCTCTTCTACGACGCCCCGGTGCTGGGTACCCGTCAGCCCGCCGAGGCCGGACAGCTGACCGTGCTCGCCGCCGGACCGGCCGAGGGCCGGGACACGGTGACGCCGGTGTTCGACGCCGTCGGCGCCCGCACCGTGTGGACCGGCGAGGACGGGGCGGCCGGCAGCGCGACCCGGCTCAAGCTGGTGGCCAACAGCTGGGTCCTCGCGGCCACCTCGGCCGTGGGGGAGACCCTCGCCCTGGCCAAGGCGCTGGACGTCGAGCCCGGCGGCTTCCTCGACCTCATCGACGGCGGGCCGCTCGACATGGGCTACCTGCGCGCCAAGGCGGGGCTGATCCTCGACGGGCCGCTGTCCCCGGCCCAGTTCGCCGTGAGCACCGCCGCCAAGGACGCCCGGCTGATCGTCCGGGCCGGCGAACAGAACGGCGTACGCCTGGACGTGGCCGCCGCCGGTGCCGAGCGCATGGAACGCGCCGCCGCCCAGGGCCACGGCGACGAGGACATGGCCGCCGCCTACTACGCCAGCTTCGACCAGCCGCCGGCCTGAGCGGCCCCCACCGGGACCGGTCCGCGCTCCGGCCCCGCAGACCCTCACCCCCCAAGCACCCGTACGCAACGTCCGGGAACCTGTCCGCAGCACCTTCGACCGTAGAGCAGACCCATCGAGGAGTCCATCATGTCCAAGCCCCCGCTGCCGCCCCAGGCCGACGCCCTGCTGGGCCGTCCGAACCCCTGTGTCATGGCCACGCTTCGCTCCGACGGAGCACCCGTCTCCACTCCGACCTGGTACGTGTGGGAGGACGGCCGTGTACTGATCAGCCTCGACGAAGGCCGGGTCCGCCTGAAGCACCTGCGCCGCGACCCGCGGGTCACCCTCACCGTGCTCGCCGATGACGACTGGTACACCCACGTCACCCTCGTCGGCCGCGTCGTCGAACTGAAGGACGACGAGGGCCTGGCCGACATCGACCGCCTCTCACGGCACTACACCGGCAATCCGTACCCGGACCGGGTGCGGCCGCGGGTCAGCGCCTGGATCGAGGTCGAACGCTGGCACGGCTGGGGCGCGATGAAGGACAACGACCAGCCGTCCACCTGAGCCCCTGCCGCCCGGAGCGGAACGGGCTCACCTCGCGGGGCCACCAACGCCCCCGGAGGAAGCGGGTTCCGCTCCGGCACCGGCCACGGCAGTGCCGGGGGCGGAAGCAGTCGCCGCAGCCCGCGGACTCCCACACAGGCCCTGGCGCACTTCGGTGACGGCGGACCCACGGTGACGGACAACTCGCTCATCGCGGTGCCCGGTCCCCGCTTCGCCCCCGGCGGGATCGACGAGGACGAGTACGGGCGTCGGCTGCCCGCCCTGGACGAAGGAGTCCGGCCGGCACGGCAAGGGCGGCGCGGCATGCCCCAAGACCACCACGTGGTGGCGCTGGTGGGTTGTGCGGCCGGAGTCCTGGCGGGGCTGCGCCGGGCCCGGCGCGCGGCTCGCACGGACGTGCTGCGGACGGTCGCCGCCGAGTGAGGCCTCCCGTACGGAAGGAGGTCACTGCCCGGTCAGCCGGCAACGGCGGACCGGGCGGGAGCAGGTTCGGGCCGGTGGCCCTCGACGGCGTGCTCGACGAGCGTGACGTCCGCGAACCGGCGCACGGCGCGCTCGGGGGCGGTGATCCTCGGATACCGGTCCCAGTCCATGACGGGAGCCGCGGACGGCGCCGGCAGCGTGAACCACACGACCTTGCCGGACTCGCCGTTCGGCAGGGCGCCCCAGCTCTCGCTCATCGCGGCCACCATCGCGAGCCCGCGCCCACAGGTGGCGAGCGGAGCGGCGTCCCCGACGACCGGCAACCGCGGGTCGTGGTCGTGCACCGAGACCTTGAGCCGGTCGAGCAGCACCTCCAGCTCGACCGTGCAGGTCTTGTCGGGCTGGGCGTGCCGGTGGACGTTGGACAACAGCTCCGTCACACCGAGCGAGGCCCGGTCTATCAAGGTGTCCATGTGCCAGTAACGCAATTGCGCAGATACGATTCTGCGGACCTGGCCGATCCTTGGCGGCAGAGCCTGGAGCTCCACCGTGCAGTGTCTGCTTGGGTGAGTGATCACAGCTGCGACTCCCCGGTGTCAGGTCCGGACGGGCGTCCGGAAGAACACGGAGTACGGATCCAGCAGGGTGCCTGCGTGACGTGGCCGCCTGCTGTCGTGGCCGGCGGGCTGGTTCGCAGCGTTATCGCCGGTAAACCCAGAGTGACGTGAGAACAGCGTGACGCAGGGGTGGGGGCGGCGCAACTCGCGGGCATGTCAGGCGCCGCGCCCCGATGCCCGGCGTACGGCTTCGACGAAGCGGCGCGCCGCGGGCGGCCCCGGCTCGCCCGGCGCCGGGTCGTGGTCGCCCAGGGTCAGCAGGTACCGATGGCCGTTGAGGTCGGCCAGGGCGCGGCCTCCCGGGGCGAACCAGGGCCGGGAGGCGCGCACGGCCTGCACCGGCGCGCTGTCGATCTCGCTTCCGTAGCTGGTGAGCAGCTCGAGCCTGCCGTCGCTGATCCGGACCTGTCCGGCCCGGGTGAGCGACCGCAGCCGTCTGCCGATCCGCACGCCCCTGGCCGTGAACTCCGGCTCGGCCATGCCACCTGCCCCCTCGTGCGCGTCGGTGTACCGGACCGCGCTCCGCGGACCGGCTCATGTCCTGATCCAGTGTGCCCCGTCCGGGGCCTTGTTCCGCGGGCAGTCTGCCCGCCCCCGCCGTGGAGCACCAGTACGCACGCGCCCCTTCCCGGGGCGCCCGGAGCACTCGCGCGAATGCGCCCCCCACCACCCCTTGCCAGGTGTCGGACAGGGGCGCCCGGGCAGGGCCCCCAGGGCTTCCTTTGAGCCGCCCAAAGGGACGTTTATGCAGGTGAGGGGCGGTTCGCAGGGTCCTATGATCGGTGTGTCGGCCGCGCTGGACGCCGTCGGCGCTCAGCGTAAGGAGCCTTGTCGTGAGCACCCCCCAGCAGTCCCAGCAGTCCCAGCAGTCCCAGCAGTCCCAGCGGTACCCGGGCGGCACCACTCTCGACGCCGACCACAGCGACCCCGGCTACCGCGACTGGCTGAAAGAAGCCGTGCGCAGGGTCCAGGCCGACGCCAACCGGTCGGCCGACACCCACCTGCTGCGTTTCCCGCTGCCCGACCTGTGGGGCGTGCACCTCTACCTCAAGGACGAGTCGACACACCCGACCGGCAGCCTCAAGCACCGGCTCGCCCGCTCGCTCTTCCTCTACGGACTGTGCAATGGCTGGATCCGTCCGGGCCGCCCGGTGATCGAGGCGTCCAGCGGTTCGACCGCGGTGTCCGAGGCGTACTTCGCGAAGCTGATCGGGGTGCCCTTCATCGCGGTCATGCCGCGCACGACGAGCGCCGAGAAGTGCCGCCTGATCGAGTTCCACGGAGGCCGGTGCCACTTCGTGGACGACCCGCGCACCATGTACGAGGCGTCGGCAGCCCTCGCGGCGGAGACCGGCGGCCACTACATGGACCAGTTCACCTACGCCGAACGCGCCACGGACTGGCGGGGAAACAACAACATCGCCGAATCCACCTTCCGTCAGCTGAAGCTGGAACCCCATCCGGAGCCCGCCTGGATCGTTGCCACGGCCGGCACCGGCGGCACCTCGGCGACCCTCGCCCGCTACGTCCACTACATGCAGTACGACACCCGCATCTGCGTCGCGGACCCCGAGAACTCCTGCTTCTTCGAGGGCTGGACCACCGGTGATCCGGACGTCACCTGCGACCGCGGTTCCCGTATCGAGGGCATCGGGCGGCCCCGGATGGAACCGAGCTTCGTGCCCGGCGCGATCGACCGGATGATGAAGGTCCCCGACGCGGCCGCCGTCGCCGCCGTACGGGCTCTCGAGCAGGCGATCGGCCGCAAGGCCGGCGGCTCCACCGGCACCGGGCTGTGGAGCGCGCTGAAGATCGTCGCGGAGATGGTGGCAGAGGGGCGGCAGGGGAGTGTGGTGACGCTGCTGTGCGACCCGGGGGACCGCTACCTCGACAAGTACTACTCGGACGCCTGGCTGGCCGGTCAGGGCCTGGACATCGCCCCGTACACGGCGACGATCGAGACGCTGTTGCGCACGGGAGCCTGGCCGGCCTGACGGCGGCCGCCGCGCGCGTACGGTCGCGTGGCCCCGCCCGGGTGCCGGAGGCCGGTCAGGCGTCCGAGGGTTCCGCCGGCTCCCCGGGCTCACCCGCCACGACCAGCCGCGGCAGGTGCTCGGAGATCTCGTCGCGGGCCTCGGCCGGCAGTCCGGAGTCCGTCACCAGCGTGTCCACCTGGTCCAGGGAGGCGAACGAACTCAAGCCCACCGTGCCCCACTTGGTGTGGTCGGCGACCACGACCACCCGCCGCGCCGACTGCACCAGACGCCGGTTCGTCTCGGCCTCGGCGAGATTCGGTGTCGACAGCCCGGCCTCGACCGATATCCCGTGCACGCCGAGGAACAGCAGATCGAAGTGGAGCATCGCGATCGCCTGGTCGGCCACCGGCCCCACCAGCGAGTCGGACGGCGTGCGCACACCGCCGGTCAGGACGACCGTGGCCGCGCCCTGCCGGGGGCCGGAGGTGCGCTGCGCCGCGTGGAAGACGTCCGCCACCCGCACCGAGTTGGTGACCACGGTGAGGTCGGGCACGTCCAGCAGCTGATGCGCCAGCGCGTACGTCGTCGTACCGCCCGAGAGGGCGATCGCCGCGCCGGGGGAGACCAGTTCGGTCGCCGCCCGCGCGATGTCGTCCTTCGCGCTCAGCTCCAGACCGGACTTGGCCTCGAAGCCGGGCTCATGGGTGCTGGCCTCGACCAGCGGGACCGCGCCGCCGTGCACCTTCTCCAGCACGCCCTGGCGGGCGAGGGCGTCGAGGTCGCGGCGGACCGTCATGTCCGACACGCCGAGCTTGCGGGTCAGTTCGTTGACCCGGACTCCGCCGCGGCGCCGGACCTCGTCGAGGATCAGAGTGCGTCGCTGCTCCGCGAGGAGGTTCTGATTCTCGCTCACGTACGCTCCGGTCCTTTCGCCGCCAAGCCGTCCGACACGCCCCGCGCACCTGGTCCGACTGGCACGTTTTGCCCGTCGCCGGTGCGTCGGCGTCCCATCCTCGCATGCCGGGGCAAGGGCGACGCACCCGGTAGTTCGTCGCGTCCATGTCATTATTGTCCCGTGGGTTGCCCGTTCGTCACTTGGACCGGGAGATTCCGTGAGGAGAGATGCCGGCCGCTCCGGACGGGGAGATCCTGTTGTCCGCACGGACGGATCCGACGGCGTGTCACGGGGGAAGTGCGAAGCAGTGGAACGTGCGCGGGAAGGCACACCCGTCGAACGGGGCGAGATCGTGGACGGCCCCGCCGAGCGGCCGAACGACTCGGGAACCGCCCTGGAACTCCTGGTCCACGGGGTGGGCGGCGCCACTCCACAGGACATGCTGAACGATCCGCGCACCGTGCGGATCACCGGCGACGACGTCGCCGCCGTGTTCCGGCGGGCCGACGACGTCCAGGCGGAGCACGTACCGGCCGGCCACCGGGACGGACCGGTTCCCGAGGCCTACGTCTGGTGCAACCTCACCTCCGGGAACGGCACCCGTGCCCTGTGGCTGTTACTGCTGCCCTTCATGGTGGTCAACCTCGCCCACTGGATGCGCCCGACGGCCCGCGGCCGCAGACGCCTCGCCCGGCTGTACGGGCTGCTGGTGCGGCTCGCCGGACTGAGCCTGACGGTGCTGCTCGTCGCGGCGGCGTGCGAGGTCGCCCTCGACCTGGCGGCCTGGCAGTGCGCGGGCACACGGACGTGCGCCGACCGGCACTCCTGGCTCGGCTTCCTCTCGCCCGAGGCCTCGGAGGGCGGCTGGTGGAGCGAGCCGGGCCGCCGGCTCGCCCTCGCCGCCCTGGTGCCCGCCGCCCTGACCGGGCTGCTGTGGTACCTGTCCCTGCGCACCTGGAGCGCGTACGAGTCCCAGCAGCCGATGTCCCACGGGAGCACGCCCGAGGACGAGGGCCCCATCGCCCTGGGCCGGCCCGGGTTCTGGTACGGCCGTCGCCTGGTCGCCCGACTGCGCGCCGCGCACACCGCCGCCGGACTGCTCACCGTCGCCTTCGCACTCGCCCCCGCGGCCGTCCGGCACGACCGCGCGCCGGGCGGATCCGCGGCACTGGCCGTCCTCGGCCCGCTCCTGCAAACGTCCCTGCTCGCCGCCGCGGTCGTCGTGGTGTGGGTGGTCTGCCGCCGCGGCCGCACCGACCGCCGTCTGGACGACGCCCTCGACGCACGCCTGCTGCGTCTGCTGCCCCTCACCGCGCTCCTCCTGCTCGCCCTCACCCTTCTGTACGCCGGATGGCGCCGCCCCGGCTGGGAATCGGCCGGCCGGCTGCCCGGCGACATGGCCTTCGGCGCGATCACCCTCGCCCAGGGCCTGCTCGTGATCGTCCTCGCCGGCGTCGCCCACGCCCTGCACCGCAGCGCCCCCGACCGGCGCGCCGCCATGCGGGGCCTGGCCGGACCGGCCGTCGCGATGCTGGCCTGCGCGCTGGGCGGCGTGATGTCCGGCGGCGTGGCCCAGCGCGTCGCCGACTGGCTGGACGGCACCGGGGCGTCGATCCCGGGACCGCCGGTGGTCCTGACCTGGCAGGCGTCCGTGATCCCGCCGCTGCTCGTCCTGATCCTCGGGCTCTGCTGCTGGCTGGCCCGGCGGGCCTGGCACATCGCCCGCGACGAGCGCGCCGCCGTGGCACGCGAGTTCCCGGGCGAGACCGGCGACCCCGCCCGCACCCGGCGGATCGCCAACGCCCGCGCCATGGCCTCCCTCACCGACCGGGGACCCCGCATCGTCGCCGTCACCTCCGCCGCGACCCTGCTGCTGGGCGCGGGCGCCCTCGTCGGCTCCCTGACCACCGGCCGCACGCCCGGCGAGGCCGCCCAGGGCACCTACGCCGTCGTCCACGGTGCCGCCGAGACGGCGCAGGCGCTGGGCTCCTGGCTGATCGGACTCGGCTTCATACTGTTCGTCACCTGGGGCCGGCGCGCCTACAAGGACTCCTCCGCGCGGCGCACGATCGGCATCCTGTGGGACGTCGGCACCTTCTGGCCGCGCGCCGCCCACCCCTTCGCCCCGCCCTGCTACGCCGAACGCGCGGTGCCCGACCTGACCTGGCGGATAGAGACCTGGACGCGGGCCACCGGCGGACGCCTGGTGCTCTCCGGCCACTCCCAGGGCAGCGTCCTCGCCGCCGCCGCGGCCTGGCAGCTCACCCCGCCCACCCGGGGGCGCGTGGCCCTGCTCACCTACGGATCCCCACTGGAGCGGCTGTACGGCCGCTGGTTCCCCGCCCACTTCGGACCGGACGCGCTCGGCGCACTGCACCAGGAGGTCGACTGCTGGCGCAACCTCCACCGCCGCACCGATCCCATCGGCGGCCCGGTGCGGCTGCCCGGCGACCGTGGCCCCGAGGTGGACCGTCCCCCGCTCAGGGACCCGCCGGCGTACGGCCGCACCGAGACCCATCCGCTGCCCGCGCCGATCCTCGGCCACTCCGACTACCAGGCGGACCCGGCCCTCGCGGAGGAACGCCGACGGCTGCTCGCCCGGCTGCGGCCGGACGTCCCGGCACCGCGGCACACGCAGGAACCCGACGACGGCGACCGCACCGGCACGGAGGCTCCCACCGGGTGAGGAGGCTCCCGGGTCAGGGCAGCTCGGGCAGATCGTCGGCGTAGAGCAGGGTCAGGTCGTCCGTGCTCGGCTCCGGCAGCTGGGCGACCCGGCTCGCGTGCCGCTCCACCATCGCCTCGAACGTCTGCCGCGCCGTACGGCCGTTGCCGAAGGCGGGACCCTTGGGAAGCTCCGTGAAGTACTTCAGCAGGCCCTCCGAGGCACCCGGCGCCAGCCGGTACTCGTGCTCCTCGGCCTGCTGTTCCACGATCCGCAGCAGCTCCCCGGCCCCGTAGTCGCCGAAAGTGATGGTCCGTGAGAAACGGGACGCCACACCCGGGTTGACGGACAGGAACCGCTCCATCTCGGCGGTGTACCCCGCGACGATCACCACGACCGCGTCCCGGTGATCCTCCATCAGCTTCACGAGCGTGTCGATGGCCTCCTTGCCGAAGTCACGCCCGGAGTCCTCGGGGGAGAGCGCGTACGCCTCGTCGATGAAGAGCACGCCGCCACGCGCCTTCTCGAACGCCTCCTGGGTACGGATCGCCGTGGATCCGATGTGCTCGCCGACCAGATCGACGCGCGAGACCTCGACCAGATGCCCCTTCTCCAGCACGTCGAGGGAGGCGAGGATCTCGCCGTACAGCCGTGCGACCGTGGTCTTGCCGGTGCCCGGGGAACCCGTGAAGACCAGGTGACGCTTGACGGACGCGGCCTTCAGCCCCGCCCGCTGCCGGCGCCTGCCCACCTCGATCATGTCGGTGAGGGCCCGCACCTCCCGCTTGACGCTCTCCAGGCCCACCAGCGCGTCGAGTTCGCCGAGCACGGTCTTCGACGGGCGCAGCTCCCTCTCATCCGGCCCGGTGACCGACTCGGGCGGCGTCCGCTCGGTGCCCTGCCCGGGCA